>NZ_JARAYQ010000010.1:0-75222 GCF_033794505.1 Streptomyces sp. MB09-01
CCCCCGGGCTGCCGCCGCCCGCCCCGGGCCCCGCGGCGGGCGGCGGGCGGCGGTACGCCGTTACGTCAGGACCCGACGGCCTCGGGTTCCTCGCGGATCACGGCCTGCGGCCGCTCCGCCGTGACGGGGCCCGGGGTCGCGGCCGGGGGAACGGCCGGGCCTCCCGCGACGAACGGCCGCCACCAGGGCTGCGCGGGAGCCCCGATGGACCCCGGCTCGAACGGCTGGCCCGGGATCGGCAGCGCGACGGCCGCCCCGGCGCCCTCGGCGGCGGCCAGCGTGCCCTCGCCCGGCTCGTCCCACGGGTGCAGGGCCAGGTTGAAGGTGCCCCAGTGGATCGGCAGCATCGTGCCGTGCGCGGCGCCGCCCTGCAGGTCGAGGTGGGCCCGCATGCCTTCCTCGGGGGTCATGTGGATGTCGGGCCAGTACTCCGAATACGCCCCGATCTGGATCATCGTGGCGTCGAAGGGGCCGTGCTCGGCGCCGATCTCCTTGAAGCCGGGGAAGTAGCCGGTGTCTCCGCTGTGGTAGATCCGGTGCTCGTCGCCCGCGACGACCCAGGAGGCCCACAGGGTGTGCTGCTGGTTGCGCAGACCGCGTCCGCAGAAGTGCCGGGCGGGGGTGGCCGTCAGGGAGAGCCCGGCGATCTTGGTGCTCTCGTTCCAGTCCAGCTCGCGCAGCCGGTCGGCGGACACGCCCCAGCGCTCCAGGTGCGCGCCCACGCCCAGCGGGACGGCGAAGACCGTGTCCGTACCGGCCAGGGCCTTGATGGTGGGCAGGTCGAGGTGGTCGTAGTGGTCGTGCGAGATGACCACGACGTCGACCGTGCCCAGCGAGGCCAGCGGGACCGGCACCGGGTGCAGCCGCTTGGGGCCGGCGAAGGGGAAGGGGGAGCACCGCTCGCCCCACACCGGGTCGAACAGCACGCGGCGCCCGTCGATCTCCGCGAGCACGCTGGAGTGCCCCATCCAGGTCAGGCGCAGACCGCTCGCGGGCGGCTTCGCCAGCTCCGCCAGGGTCGTCGGGTACACGGGAATGGGCGCGGCGGGACTGCGCCGCACCCGCTGTTCCCGGTGGAAGTAGATCTTGGCGAACTCCGACATCGACCCCGAGGGCCTGTTCCGGGCCCCGACCGGATTCTGGAAGACGCCGTCGGCGAAGTTCGGCGAGCGGCGGATGCGGTCCAGCCGGGCACCGGACGGGTCCGCGCCGAAGGCTTCGGGCCGCAGGGCGCGCAGCCGGGGACGCAAGGGACGGGAGCCGGTCAAAGCGCCTCCAGGGAGGATGGAGTAAGGGGTGGTCGTCTCTCTACGACCATCCCAACGCACACCGGCCCCGAAGGATTCCGCTTGCTGCCCCGTCCCCTTCGGCGCCGCCGTCACCCGTGCGCCCCGTCCCCTCCCGTGTCCCCTTCCCGGGTTCCCGTGCCCCCGCCCCGGGTTCCCGTGCGCCCGCCGCCGCGGGGCCGTACGTCTACAGCGGCAGCAGGTCGGGCCGCTTCGCCTCGACGTGGTCCCCGGAGGACTCCCCGCGCAGCCGCCGGCCGATCCACGGCACGAGATGGTCGCGCGCCCACTGGATGTTGTCGCGGGTGACGTCCACCGAGCCGCGCGGCCGCTGCGGCGGCCACGGCTGGTCGGGATCGGTCGGCACGTCCAGGCCGAGCACCTGCGCCGCGCGCAGTGCGACCCGCGTGTGCCCCTCGGGCGAGAGGTGCAGCCGGTCCGCGTCCCACGCCCGCCGGTCCTGTACGGACTTCAGCGACCAGAGGTCGAGCACCGGGCAGTCGTAGCGGTCGGCGATGGCGCGCACGTGCGCGCTGTACGTCGCCACCTTGCCCCGGAGGTGCTTGAGGACCGGCACGCCCCGGGTGTCGAAGCCGGTCGTGATCATGACCTGGCCGACCGCGCCGGCGAGGTCGGCCACGGCCGCCTCGAACCGCTCCGCCACGTCGTCCGGGTCGCTGCCGGGCCGGATGATGTCGTTGCCGCCCGCGCAGAAGCTGACCAGGTCCGGTGCGAGGGCCTTGGCTCTCGGAAGCTGGTCGGCCACGATCTGGTCGAGGAGCTTTCCGCGCACCGCCAGATTCGCATAACGGAAGTCGTGCTCGTCGCGCTGATCGGCCAGGAGCACGGCGAGCCGGTCCGCCCAGCCGAGATGCGAATCCCCGGGTCCCGGGTCCCCCACGCCTTCGGTGAAGCTGTCCCCGATCGCCGCGTACGAGCCGATGGTCTTGAGTTTCGTCGTCGTCGCTGCCACGGGACACCATCCTTCACTCCCGTAACCAACTTACGCCAACGTAATGAGGGGTTGACGGACCGTGATCTGTACCACGTGGGGGATAAGGAATAAGTACACATGAGGCCGGGACCCCCCTCGGGTCCCGGCCTCACGCGTGTCCGTGCTCCGACGGCGGGTGCCGTCAGATGCTCACGCCCTTCGAGCGGAGGTAGGCCAGCGGGTCGATGTCGGAGCCGTACGAGGGGCCCGTGCGGATCTCGAAGTGGAGGTGCGGGCCGGTGGAGTTGCCCGTGGAGCCGGAGAGGCCGAGGGTCTGGCCGGCGGTGACGCTCTGGCCGGAGGAGACGGACAGCTGGGACAGGTGGGCGTACTGGGAGTACTTGCCGTCCGCGTGCCGGATGACGACCTCGTTGCCGTACGCGCCGCTCCAGCCGGCGGAGACCACGGTGCCCGCGCCGACGGCCTTGACGGTGGTCCCGGAGCTCGCGATGAAGTCGACGCCGGTGTGGTAGCCGGAGGACCACATGCTGCCCGCGACCTTGTACTGGGTGGAGATGCCGCCGCCGAGCGGGGCGACGAAGCCGGAGGCCGACTGCTGCCCGGCGGGAGCCTCGGCGGCGGAGCCCTGCCGCGCCGGGGCCTTCGCGGCCGGCTTCGGGGCCGGCTTCGGGGCCGCCTTCGGGGCTGCCTTCGGCGCCGCCTCGGGGACCGGCTCCGGAGCGGCCTCGACCTCGGCCTCGGGGGCGGATTCCACCGGAGCCGCCTCGGCCGCACCGCCGAGGTTCAGCTTCAGGCCGGGGTGGATCAGCGACGGGTCGGTGCCGACCGCCTCGCGGTTGTCGGCGTACAGCTGCTCCCAGCCGCCGGACAGGTGGCGGTCGGCGGCGATCTGGGAGAGGCAGTCGCCCGGCACGACCGTGTAGACGCTCGGCGCGGTCCGCACGGCGGCGGCGGGCGCGGCCTGCAGCGGGGCGGGGAGCTGCGGGGCCACGGCGGGGGCCACCGCGGCCGCGACGGCCGGGGCACCGGCCGCGTGGGCGCCGGCCGCGCCGATCAGCGGCAGCGCGAGGGCCGCGCCACCCGTGCCTGCGACGGCGAAACCGCGCGATATCGAAAGGGACTTGGGACGGCGGTGCTTACCCTTTGCAGGCATGGCGAATTCCTCTCCGGCGCCTGCGAGGTGAGCTGTCGGGTTCGGACTGGAGATGTCCGGAGGTACATGAACGGCACATGTACGTCTTCACCCCGAGCCGTCCCGGCGAAAAAGATCTCCGGAACAGCGGCTTACCTGGTTCCCCCGCTCCTGCCGCACGAATGGTCGGGTGCGGTTTCCGGGCGGCGGCAGGATTCGGCGATCCACCCGGATCGATCGCGAAGGTAATCCCTTGCGCCAGCAGGGAACAAGCCATGAATTTCCTGACGGAATCACAGGACTGGGGAATCGACGGAATTCCGGTCACCCTGCGTCCATTACCCGCCGTCAACAACCGCTCCGACGGGGCCATTCGCCATTCCCGATCAGGCACTCACGGTCACCGTATGATCTGGCTCACGGAGACGTGCCCGATCTCGCCTCCGGATATGGCAAGTTGGCGCCAAACGGCTCAATTCGGACAGGCGTCTCAGCAGAAAGCGGAGGAGCTCACGTGACCCAGCAGATACAGGAGCCGGAGCTGATCGGAGTGCGCAATTTCCGCGATGTGGGCGGATTGCCGACTTCTGATGGGCGAAGGGTCAGGACGGGACGACTCTTCCGAAGCGGACATCTCGCACATGCCACCGAAACCGATGCAGAGTTCCTCGCCTCCCTCGGCCTCCACACCGTCTTCGACTTCCGCAACGGCGCCGACCACGCACTGGAGGGGCCGGACGTGGACCTGCCCGGCGTGCGGAACGTGAACATCCCGCTCTCGGATCCGGCCGACGGCCGGGAGTTCTGGCGGCTGGTGCGCGACGGCGACCTCGACCAGCTGCGCGAGATCCTGGGCGAAGGCAAGGCCGCGGCCCGGATGACGAACTCGTACCGCCGGATCATCGAGCAGCGCACCGCCGAGCACAGCCGGGTCGTGCACGCGCTCGCCGAGGACAGCGTCCCCGCCCTCCTGCACTGCGCGGCCGGCAAGGACCGGGCCGGCCTCTCGATCGCCGTGACCCTGCTCGCGCTGGGCGTCGAGCGCGAGGCGATCGTGGCGGACTACCTGGAGTCGAACGCCCCGCACCGCCGCTATCGGGTGCGCCGCAGCGGCGCCTCGGACGAGGCCCGCTCCCCCGAGGTGATGGAGCTGCTCGCGCCGCTCTTCGACGCCCGCGCCGAGTACCTGGTCGCCGCGTTCGAGACCATCGACGAGACCTGGGGCGGGGTGGACCCCTACCTGGCGGAGGGCCTCGGGCTGAAGCCCGAGACCCTCGGCCGGCTGCGTGACCAACTGCTGGAATAGACCGCCCGGAGCGGGCCGTCAGCGCTGGGCGACGGCCTGCTTCACCAGCGTCCTGCCGAAGTCCCACATCAGCCCTGAACCGCCGTGCGCCTCGTCCATGACCGCGCGGAAGGCGCCGACGAACCGGTCGACGTCCCGCTCGTCCACGACCAGCGGCGGAATGAGCTTGATGACCTCCAGGTGGTCCCCGGAGACCTGGGTGAGGATCCGGTGCTTCTGGAGCAGCGGCACCACGACCATCTGGGCGAAGAGTCCCTTGCGGGCCGCCTGCAGCATCGTCCACCGGCTGCGCAGACCCAGCGAGGACGGCCGGCCGAATTCGATGCCGATCATCAGCCCGCGCCCCCGCACCTCGTGCAGCAGCTCGTACTCGTCCACCATGGCCGCGAGCCGCCCGCGCAGCAGGTCACCCGTGGCCCGGGCGTGCGCGACGAGCTCCTCGTCCTCCATGACCGACAGCACCGCCAGCCCGGCCGCCATCGCCTGCGCGTTGGACCCGAAGCTCGCGGAGTGCACGAGCACCCGGTCCATGGACGAGTAGACCTTCTTGAAGATCCAGTCCTTGCCCAGGGTCGCGCCGACCGGCACGTAGCCGCCCGACAGCGCCTTGGCCACGCACACCAGGTCCGGCTCCACGCCCGGCTCGTGCTGGTACGCGTAGAAGTCCCCGGTACGTCCGAGGCCGGTCTGCACCTCGTCCGCGATGAGCAGCGCCTTGTGCCGGTGCAGGAGTTCCTGCGCGGCGAGCAGGAATCCGGGCGGGGCCGGGGCGACCCCCTTGCCCTGGATCGGCTCGACGACGAAGGCGGCGACGTCGCCCTTGCGGAGCTCGCGCTCCAGGGCGCCCAGGTCTCCCAGGGCGATCTTCGTGTCGGGGAGGAGGGGGGCGAAGCCGTCGCGGAACCCGCCTTCCCCGTTCACCGACAACGAGCCCGTGGTCAGGCCGTGGAAGGCGTGGTCGCAATAGAGGACCCTGGGCCGCCCGGTGGCGAACCGGGCGAACTTCAGAGCCGTCTCCACCGCCTCGGTGCCGCTGTTGCCGAAGAAGACCCGGTCCAGGTGCGGACTGTACGAGAGCAGCTTCTCGGCCAGCAGCCCCGGCAGCGGCGGGCAGTCGAAGCGGGTGAGGTCGGCGAGCTGTGCGTCCAGGACGTCGTGCAGGGCCCGGCGGACGACCGGGTGGTGGCGGCCCAGGCCCATCACCCCGAAGCCGGCCAGCATGTCCAGGTAGTCGTTGCCCTCGGAGTCCCAGAAGTGGGCGCCTTCGGCCCGCTCGTAGACCTTGTCGAAGCCGATGGTGTGCAGCATCCGGGGCAGTTGGTGGTTGAGGTGCCGGGCGTGCAGCTCGTACCGCTCCCCTCCGCGCGCGGCCAGCAGGGCGCCGAGGTCGAAGCCCTTGCCCCGGGCGCCCGCTCCTTCCTCCGCCGGGATCATGCCGACGCTTCCCGGTTGCCGCCGATCGTCTCCCGGGCCGCTCGCAGGGACTCCTTGAGGGAGCCCATGGTGGCGAGGACGGCGGTGGGCTCGTAGCCGCAGTGCGCCATGCAGTTCGCGCAGCGCGGGTCCTTTCCGCGGCCGTACTTGCTCCAGTCGGTGTCGTTGATCAGTTCCCGGTACGTCGGTACGTAGCCGTCGCTCATGAGATAGCAGGGGCGCTGCCAGCCGAAGAGGGAGTAATTCGGAATGGCCCAGGCCGTGCAGGGGAAATCGGCTTTCCCTTCCAGGAAGTCCAGGAAGAGCGGCGAGTGATTGAGCCGCCAGCGCCGCCGGTTGCCACCCGCGAAGGCCTTCCTGAAGAGTTCCCTCGTCTGTTCGACGCCGAGGAAGTGTTCCTGGTCGGGAGCCTTTTCGTAGGCGTAGGCGGGCGAGATCATCATCTCGTCGACCTGCAGGTCGTCATTGAGGTAGTTGAGCACCTCGATGATCGTCTGCGGGGTGTCCGTGTTGAAGAAGGTGGAGTTGGTGGTCACCCGGAATCCGCGCTTCTTCGCCTCCTTGATGGCCGCGACCGCCTCATCGAAGACGCCTTCCTTGGCCACGGACTGGTCGTGCCGCTCGCGCAGGCCGTCGATGTGCACGGCGAAGGCGAAATAGGGGGAAGGGGTGAACTTCTCGATCTTCTTGCGCAGGAGCATGGCATTGGTGCAGAGGAAGACGTACTTCCGCCTCGCCACCAACTGCCGGACGATCTCGTGGATCTGCGGGTGCATCAAGGGCTCGCCGCCCGCGATGGACACCATCGGCGCGCCGGACTCCAGCACGGCGCCGACCGCCTGGGCGACCGGCATGCGCTGCTTGAGCACCCCGGCCGGATGCTGGATCTTTCCGCAGCCCTCACAGGCCAGGTTGCAGGCGTAGAGCGGTTCCAGCTCGACGATCAGCGGGAACTTCTCACGCTTGCGGAGCTTCTGTTCGAGAAGATAGGTCCCGACCCTGATGGACTGGCGCAGCGGCATGGCCATCTGGCTCACCTCCTGGGGAGCAGCAAAGAACGGTGCCATTCGTAAAACGCGGGCAGTACGGCACGCAGAACGCGGAAGGCCGATATTCCCCCGCGAACCGTGCCGATACGGACGAGCTCATGCTCCGGAGCGTCCACGATCACCCGGACGGCCGCAACCGGGCGGCCGCCGCCCGGGCAGGGGCTGCCGAGGGTGGCGGTCCACAGGGTGGCCGCGGACTCCATGTCGACCGCGATGGCGCCGGTGGCGCGCAGCTGCGCGCGCTCCTGGCCGCGGACGACGTGGTCGGATCCGGTCAGTGCGCCGGTGTGCACGGTCCGGCCCGGTGCGGCCCGGGCCAGTGCCTCGGCGAGCAGGGCGGTGCCGGTGCAGGTGACGGCTCCCTGCGGGTCCCGGGTCTCCTCGGCGACGACCAGGTCGCCCGGGTGCATGCCGGGGACCAGTCCGGCGCAGAACCCGGTGGCGAGGACGGCGGCCCGGTCCATCCCGGGCCGGTCCAGTGCCCGGGCGACGGCCCGCTCGGCCGCGCGCGGGCCCATCCCGGTGCGCAGCAGGGAGTAGCCCCCGGCCGGGCCGCGGGCCGGCCCGGGCCCGGCGCTGCGCAGCGCCGCCTGCTCGATGCGCAGCGCGCAGGCGACCAGCAGCGGGCCGGGGTTCCCGGCCCCGTCCCCCTTGGTCCGCTCCGGCGCGGCGGACATCAGACGCCCACGCCCGCGGCGAGCGGTTCCCCGTACAGGTAGCGGCCGAGCGCGGTCAGCGGGAACACCTGCCGGTACAGGTGGTAGTTGATGGAGAAGTCCCAGGGGAAGCCGGTACCGGTGAAGTACGGCTCGTCCCAGGAGCCGTCCTCCCGCTGCGTCTCCACCAGGTGGGCGATGCCCCGTTCGACGGCCTTTCCGTCCCGCTCGCCGGCCGACAGGAGGGCCATCAGCGCCCACGCGGTCTGCGAGGCGGTGGAGGCTCCCTTCCCCGCCCAGGACGGGTCCTTGTAGGAGCGCTGGTCCTCGCCCCACCCGCCGTCCTCGTTCTGTACGGTCTCCAGCCAGCGCACGGCCCGGCGGATCGAGGGATGTCCCGGGGCGATGCCGGCCGCAGTGAGTGCCGGGAGGACCGATCCGGTTCCGTAGACGTAGTTGGTGCCCCAGCGGCCGAACCAGGCGCCGTTCGGCTCCTGTTCGGCGAGCAGCCAGGCGATGCCGCGCCGGGTCCGGGCGTCGCCCGCCCGGCCCTCGAAGGCGAGCATCTCCACGACGTGGGCGGTGACGTCGGCCGAGGGCGGGTCGATGACCTCGCCGAAGTCGCAGAAGGGCAGCTTGTTAGGGAAGGGGCTGGTGTTGTCGGCGTCGAAGGCGCCCCAGGCGCCGTTCTTCGACTGCATGCCCAGGTTCCAGGACACGCCACGGGCGATGGCCGCCTCGACGCGGGCCGGGTCGGGGTGCCGGATCCGGCGCAGGGCGAGGACGACCTCGGCGGTGTCGTCGATGTCGGGGTAGGTGTCGTTGTGGAACTCGAAGGCCCAGCCGCCGGGGGCCAGCCCCGGCCGCCGCACCGCCCAGTCCCCGCTGCGCGTGATCTCCTCGCCGAGCATCCAGTCGGCCGCCTTGACCAGCGCGGGATGGTCGGGGCGCAGGCCCGCGTCGGCGAGGGCGATCGCGGCCAGGCAGGTGTCCCACACCGGGGACTGGCAGGCCTCGATCATCCGGGCGCCGTCCTCGCGCCACACCGCGAAGCGGTCCAGGGATTCCAGACCGGCGCGCATCACGGGGTGCCGGAGGTCGTAGCCGAGCAGGTGCAGGGCGATGACGGAGTACACGGCGGGCGGCTGGATCCCGCCCCAGCAGCCGTCGTTCTCCTGGCGCTCGACGATCCAGCGGCCGGCGCTGGCCATGGCGGCCTTGCGCAGCCGGCGCGGGGCGAACCGCCGGTAGACGTGCAGGGCTTTGTCCATCCGCTGGAAGGCTCCCTCCCAACTGGTGGGTGGGGCAAGGCGCTTGACCGGGTTCGGCACCCGGGCGTCGGCGTGCAGTTCGTCGAGGGCGAAGGGGGCCGGGCGGACCGGGCGCAGCGCGGAGACCACGGTGAGCGGGACGATGGTCTGGCGGGCCCAGCAGCCGAAGTCGTAGATGTTCAGGGGCACCCAGGAGGGCAGGAACACCAGCTCGGGCGGGAGTTCGGGCAGGTGGTCCCAGTTCCACCAGCCGAAGAGCGCGAGCCAGATCCGGGTGAAGACGCGGGCGGCGGCGATCCCGCCGTGGGCCCGGATCCAGGCCGAGGCGCGGGCCATGTGCGGGGCGTCCGGCGCGTCCCCGGCGAGGCGCAGCGCGACGTAGGCCTCGATGGTGGCGGACAGTTCGGACGGGCCGCCGTGGAAGGTGGCCCAGGTGCCGTCCTCCCGCTGCTCGCCGCGGATGAACAGGGCCGCGGCGCGGGTGGTGGCCTCGTCCCGGATGCCGAGGAACTGCCGCAGCAGCAGGTCCTCCGCGTCCATGGTGACGTTGGTCTCCAGGTCGCCCTTCCACCAGCCCTCGGCGTCCTGACGCTCGAGCAGGTGCCTGGTCGCCCGCGCGGTGGCCTCGTACACGCCCGGTGGTGCCCCGTCCGGCGGCTCGGGCAGGTCCTCGGCGGCGCGGGCCGGGCCCACCCGGTGCGGTCCCGGGGGCGCGTCCGCGAGCACGCTCACGCGCACGCGGCCACCGGGCTCGCCCGGCGGGTCGGCCTCCGGGGCGGGGCCGGGCGGTGCGGCGCCCGGCGCCCGTGCCGGGGCCGACCGGTCCCCGGGCGGGGTCACGCGGACCCGGCCGCCGTCCGATCCGGGCGTGCCGCGCGGACCGTACTCGGCCCGCGGGCCGACGGCGCCGGGCGCGTCCCCGTACTCGGCCTGCAGGGCGGGCAGGCCTGCGCGGGGCGGGGGCGGGGGCCCCGCTTCGGCGGCCGGACCGCGGGCGCGCCCCACGGAGGGGCCCGCCGAAAGGCCCGGTGTTGATTCGCTGCCAGCGGCAGCGCCCTCGGCGCTGCCGTCGGTCGTCGCTGTCATGGCTTCCCCTTAGAACAGTGTCCTCTGCTGTGCTGGGGTCTGCCGTCGGCCGGTGCGCGCCACTCAGAAGGCGGCGCCGGCCGGCGACTCGCGATTCATATCCGCTGTCGGGTGGCGATCACCTCTTGCGCACGACGACGAAGTCGGCGAGGTCCACGAGCTGTTCGCGCACCCGCTGCGGCATGTCGACGTCATCGAGGGCCCGGATCGCGACGGCGTGCTGGCGGCGTGCCTCGTCGGCGGTCCACTGGCGGCCGCCGGCCTCCTCGATGAGCGCCGCGCGCGCCGCGAACTCCTCCTCCGAGAAGTTCTCGAAGTCGCTGGCCTTGGCGTCCGCGGCGAGCAGTTCGGCGAGCTGCTCGGAGGCCGGCCCGCCGGCCGCGAGGGCGGCGACCACCGGCAGGGACTTCTTGCGCTGGCGCAGGTCGCTCCAGGTCTGCTTGCCGGTGGCCTCCGGGTCGCCCCAGATGCCGAGCAGGTCGTCGACGGCCTGGAAGGCGAGGCCCAAGTGGTAGCCGTACTCCTCCAGCTTGTCGGCCGTACGGTCGTCCGCGCCGCCGAGCACCGCGCCGATGGAGACCGCGCAGGCGAGGAGCGCGCCGGTCTTGTTGCCCTCCATCTCGAGGCATTCCTCGACGCTGACGGTCTCGCGGTGCTCGTAGGAGATGTCCTGTGCCTGGCCGTCGATGAGCTTGCGGCTGGCGGTGGTCAGCCGGCGGGTCGCCCGGCCGGCCTCGACGGTGCCGAGCTCCAGCAGCACCTCGTTGGCGAGGGCGAAGAGGGCGTCGCCGACCAGGATCGCGAGGGCCGGCCCGTGCACCTTCCACACCGTGTCGCGGTGGCGGCGCTGCTCGTCGCCGTCCATCAGGTCGTCGTGCAGCAGCGAGAAGTTGTGCACGAGCTCGACGGCGACGGCTCCGGGGATGCCGACCTCGGCCGCGGCGCCCGCGGCTTCGGCGGACAGCAGCGCGAGGGCGGGGCGCACGGCCTTGCCGCCGTCGCCGTCCGCCGGGTTGCCCTGGGCGTCGATCCAGCCGAAGTGGTAGGCGGCGACGGTGTCCATGGGCGCGGCGAGCCGGTCCACGGCGGCGCGGAGCACGGGGGTCGACAGTGTGCGGCCGCGCTCCAGGAGGGCGATCGTGTCCGCCTTCTCCGCGCCCCTTCCGGCCGTGCCCACACTGGCATCCGTGTTCTCCACGGCCGGATTCCCCGGGTTCACTGGCTCTCCTCTTGTTCCTGTACGTGCTGTGCCGGTGTTGCTGGTCGTGCTCGTCGTGCTCGTGGTGCTCGTCATGCCGCCTCCTGCAGAGGGTGGTCGCGGTGGCGGCCGAGCGCGGCGAGTGCGGCGTGCGCCGCGCTCATTCCGCTCCGGACGGCGCCCTCCATGGTCGCGGGCCAACCGGTGGCAGTCCACGCACCGGCGAGGTAGAGCCCCGGCGTGTCGGTGTGCGCCCCGGGGCGCAGCCGGCCGACCCCGGGGGTGGGGGCGAAGGTGGCGGTCCGCTCCCGGGTGACGAAGAAGTCCCGTACCTTGGCGCCCCGCGCGGCGGGGAGCAGCCGCTCCAGCTCGGGCAGGTACTTGGCGCGCAGGACCGAGACGGGCTCGTCGATGTCGTCCTGGGCGGCGGACTGGGAGAGCGCCAGGTACTGGCCGCCGTCGGGGAGTCCGGAGGACTCGGTGCGGTCGAAGACCCACTGCACCGGCGAGCCGAGTGCGGCGAAGAAGGGCTGCTTGAGCACCTTGCGCTCGTAGACGACGTGCACGTTGAGGATGGGCGCGGTGCCGATGTCGAGGAGCTTGTCGGGGTCGGCGAGGGCGCCGGCCGGCAGCAGTCCGTGCGCCTCGCGCTGCGGGACGGCGAGGACGACGGTCCCGGCATCGAGGGACTCCTCCTCGGTGTCGACCCGCCAGTTCCCTTCGGCGGTACGGGAGATGCCCGTGACCCGGGTGCGCAGTTCGGTCCGCACGCCGGCCGCGTCGAGGGCCTTGCGGGCGAGCCCGTCGTGCAGGTCGCCCAGCGGTACGTGGGCCCAGCCGATGTCGGCGGCGCCGTTCTCGGAGAGCAGGCCGGTCTTGAAGACCATGGCGGCCAGACCCAGCGAGGACTGGGCGGCGGTCGCGTTGAGGGTGGCGATGCCGACGAGGTCCCACAGGGCCTCGATGGCGCGCGGGCTCTGGCCGTAGCGGCCGAGCCAGGTCGCGAAGTCCAGGCCGTCCAGGGCCGGGTCGGCGGGGTCGAGGCGGCGCAGCGCGAGGGCGGCGCGGCCGACGCTCGCGCGCTCGGCGAGGGACAGGTGCGGGTAGCGGGCCAGCGACCCGGCCAGGTGGAGGGGCACGGGCAGGGCGCTGCGGCGCAGCCGTCCCAGGCGCGGGCCGCCGGGGTGGGCCACGTCGAGGACGGGTACGTCGAGCCGGTCCTGGAGGGGGGCGAGGGCGGCCCCGTCGACGCGGTCGAGGAACCACCGGTAGGCGGTGCAGCAGCGCAGGTAGACGTGCTGGCCGTTGTCGACGTCGAGGTCGCCGCGCTTGAAGGAGAAGGCGAGTCCGCCGAGCCGGGGGCGGCCTTCCAGCAGGGTCACGCGGAGCCCGGCGTCGGCGAGTTCGAGGGCGGTGGTGACCCCGGCGAGGCCGCCGCCCACGACGACGGCGTGGTGGTCGGTGCCGGTCATGCGCCCTCCCCCGTGGTGCGGTCGCCCTCCGGGCCGGCCGGTCGGTCCTGGGCGGGCGAGGCCGCCCCGTGTGCGGCGGCCCGCCCGGCACGGCCGGAGTCCGCCGGAAGAGACGCGCCCGCCGCCGTGGTGGTTGCCCGGGTTCCGTCCCGGCCGGGACGACCCGCCGGGCGCAGGCTCGGGCGCAGCGCGGCGGCGCCCGCCGCGCGGGCCTCCGGGACGGTCACCAGGGCGCCGGACGTGCCCGCGCGGCGGGGGGTGACGGACGCACCCGTGCTGTGGGCTCGCGCGGCCCGGTGCGGTGCGGCGGTCGCGCATGCCGGGACCGCTCCCGGAGCGGTCCCCGGGGGCAGGGTGATCGAGGCCATCAGGGCCGCCTCCGCGTGCTCTGGCGGGAGATGGTGCGCGCGTCGAGGCCGGACAGGCCGCGGACGGCGACGTACGCCTTCTCGTGCGGCGGCAGCGAGACGCGGCCCCGCAGCACCGCCTCCGGCTCCCGCTCGATGCGGTCGAGGAGACGGCGGTAGATGCCGGCCATGGCGGCCACGCAGGCGCCGCTGCGCCGGTCGAGCATCGGCAACAACCGGTAGCCCTCGACGAACAGGGCGCGGGCCCGCCGGACTTCGTGGTGGACCAGCCCGGCGAAGTCGGAGCCGGCGGGCGCCCGGTCGCCGTGGAAGCCTTCCGAGCAGCCGAACTTGGCGAGGTCCTCGGCGGGCAGGTAGGTGCGTCCGTTGCCCGCATCCTCGCGAACGTCGCGGAGGATGTTGGTGAGTTGCAGGGCGAGGCCCAGGGTGTCGGCGTACTCGGCGGCGCGCCCGGAGTCGGCCGCGGCCGCGGTGGTGCCGAACACGCCGAGGGAGAGCCGGCCGATGGCTCCGGCCACGCAGCGGCAGTAGGCCTTGAGGTCGTCCCAGGTCTCGTAGGTCTCGCCGCGGACGTCCATCAGGACGCCGTCGATGAGCTCGTCGAGGCCGCCGAGCGGGATCGGGAAGCGGCGGGCGGCGTGCGCGAGGGCGACGGCAACCGGGTCGGTGTCGTCCTCGTCGATCTCCTCGGCCAGGATCCGCCCGAGCACGGCGCGCGTCTCCTCCAGCCGGGCCAGCTTGGCCTCGGGCGCCAGCGTGCCGTCGCCGATGTCGTCGACGCGCCGGGAAAAGGCGTACAGCGCGGACATCGCCTGCCGCTTGTCGGTGGGCAGCAGCCGGATGCCGTACGCGAAATTGCGCGCCTGTGAACCGGTGACGGCCTCGCAGTAGCCGTAGGCCGCCGCGATCGGTGCGGACATCGCAGCCGGTGCGGACGCATGTGTGGGGCCCTCCACGGTCGGGCTCACCCCTTTCTCGGCGCTGTGCGCAGGACGGCGGCAACCTCGCGGAGCAGGCCGCTCTTGGTGGGCTTGGGTGGGCCGGGGAGTACGTCGAAGCCGGCGGCCGTGACGGCCCGCAGGGCTGCGCGCCCTCCTCCCACGAAGCCCGCGAGCAGCAGCCGGAGTCTGCCGTGCACGCTACCCACGAGCGGGGCGCCTTCATTCAGCAGCTCGCGTGCGCGCTCAGTTTCGAATGCGACCAGGGCGCGTACGGACGCGCCGGCGGTCGGGGCCGCGAGATCGGCCTCGCTCACGTGGAAGCGCCGCATGTCCTCGGCGGGCAGGTAGATCCGGTCGTTGCCGAGGTCCTCGGCGACGTCCTGGATGTGCTCGACGATCTGCAGGGCGGTGCAGACGGCGTCGGAGCGGCGGATGCGTTCGGGCGTGCTGGTGCCGGTGAGGGAGAGCACGAGGCGCCCGACCGGGTTCGCGGAGAGCTCGCAGTAGCCGACCAGGTCCCCGTAGGTCTCGTAGCGCGTGACCCGCTGGTCCTGGCGGTTGGCCTCGATGAGCCCGAGGAAGGGCTCGGGGGTGAGGCCGTGGGCGCGGACCACGGGCTGCAGGGCGAGCAGCAGGGGGTGCCTGGGGGAACCGTTGAAGACACGGCGCAGGTCGGCCTCAAAGGCGTCGAGCATCGCGAGCCGGTCGTCGGCCGCGTCCGGTTCGAGGCCGAGGAGCACGGCGTCGCGCCCGCCGGGGGCGAGGTCGCCGTCGCCGATGTCGTCGACGAGGCGGGCGTACCCGTAGACGGCCGTCAGCCCGTCGCGCCAGGCGCGGGGAAGGAAGGCGGGGGCGACGGGGAAGTTCTCCGCCGATGCCTTGTCGAGGGTGGCGCTCACGTGGACCGTGTCGGACAGGGGTCGGATGCCGTGCGCCGCGGTCACCGGCCGCCGCCCGGGGCGGGGACGGCCGTCGTGCGTGGGGGCCGGAGAATTCCCGTAGCCATTGCCGTCACATCTCCCGTTCTACACTGCCGACCCAATACATCCTATTTCGGACACGCCGCCGGGGGTTTCCCCGGGGCTGCCCCAGGGCCGTTCACCTGCGGGGAATCGTCCCCTCTTGCCGCGATTCAGGACCGCTTCAGCTTACGCTGTAGAACGTCGCGGAGGCCTCTCGGGTATTCGCTCCGGCGTCGAATGTCGCCGCGGAATGCGACAGCACGCCTAAGGCCCCCGGCGCGCTGAGCGGCGGGGGCCTTCGGGTGAAGCGGAGAAGCGCCGCGAAGAGCGCCGCGCGACCCGGAGGTCAGCCGTTGGTGGCCTTCTCGTATGCCGAGACGACTTCCTCCGTCGGGCCGTCCATCAGGAGCTCGCCCTTCTCCAGCCAGAGCACCCGGTCGCAGGTGTCGCGGATGGACTTGTTGTTGTGGCTGACGAGGAAGACCGTGCCGGCCTTCTCCCGCAGTTCGCGGATGCGGTTCTCCGAACGCACCTGGAAGCTGCGGTCGCCGGTGGCCAGGGCCTCGTCGATCATCAGGACGTCGTGGTCCTTGGCCGCCGCGATGGAGAAGCGCAGGCGCGCCGCCATGCCGGAGGAATAGGTGCGCATCGGCAGGGAGATGAAGTCGCCCTTCTCGTTGATGCCCGAGAAGTCGACGATGCTCTGGTAGCGCTGCTTGATCTGCTCGCGGCTCATGCCCATCGCGAGACCGCCGAGAACGATGTTCCGCTCGCCGGTGAGGTCGTTCATCAGGGCCGCGTTGACACCCAGCAGCGAGGGCTGGCCGTCGGTGTAGACCTTGCCCTCCTCGCAGGGAAGCAGGCCCGCGATGGCGCGCAGCAGGGTCGACTTGCCTGAGCCGTTGGAGCCGATGAGGCCGATGGCCTCGCCGCGGTACGCCGTGAAGGAGACCCCGCGCACGGCGTGGACCCGCCGGACGCCAGGGGCGTCGCCCTTCTTCCGGCGGATTATCTTGCTGAGCGCGGCAGTGGCCGCGCCCTTGCCGGCGCTGCCGGTGTTGACTCGGTAGACGATGTGGACGCCGTCCGCGATCACGGTGGGGACGCGCCCCTGGGTGTTGTCAGCCACGGCCGTAACGCTCCTCAGACTTCCAGAAGTACACGAAGCCGCCGAGGCCGATCACCACGGCCCAGCCCACGGCGAAGAGCCACACGTGCGGGGGCAGGTTGCTCGAACCGTAGTCGTCGATCAGCGCGAACCGGATGAGGTCCATGTAGATCGCCACCGGGTTCCACAGCAGCACGTCGCTGATCCACTGCGGCTGCTCCTTGAGGTAGATCCCGATCGGGAACATGACCCCGGAGGCGTACATCCAGGTGCGCATCACGAACGGCATCAGCTGCGCCAGGTCGGGGGTCTTGGACCCCATCCGCGCGAAGATCATGGCGAGGCCGGTGTTGAAGACGAACTGCAGCACCAGCGTCGGGATCACCAGCAGCCAGGAGAGCCGCGGGTAGTTGCCGAAGCTGATGGCGATCACGAAGACGACGATCATCGAGTACAGCAGCTGCTGGAGCTGCTGCAGGGAGAAGGACACCGGCAGGGAGGCTCGGGGGAAGTGCAGCGCCCGCACCAGCCCGAGGTTCCCGGAGATCGCCCGGACGCCCGCCATCAGCGAGCTCTGGGTGAAGGTGAAGACGAAGATGCCGATCACCAGGAACGGGATGTAGACGTCCTTGGGCATCTCCCGGCCCGCGCCGAGGATCACGCCGAAGATCAGCCAGTAGACGACCGCGTTCAGCAGTGGGGTCGCCACCTGCCAGACCTGGCCGAGCTTCGCCTGGCTGTACTGCGCGACCAGCTTGGCCCGGGAGAAGGCCATGATGAAGTGGCGGCGGCCCCAGAGCTGCCGTACGTACTCGCCCAGGCGGGGCCGGGCGCCGCTGACGGAGAGGCCGTACTTCCTGGCGAGCTCCGCGGAGCTGAGCCCCGCGTCTTCGGACGGCGGCTTGCTCGTGGCGAGGGCGCCGTCGTGGGTTGTGTCACTCACAAGTTGAAACTTTCGTCTTCAAGATGCGGCCAGGTGGGCATCAGGCTGGTGGCGCGAGGCCCGTGATCGCGCCATGTTCCCAGACGCGGGCTGGTCAGATGACAGGCGGTCGGCCCAGCCGGGTCAACCGCCAGACCGTACGCCATCTCATGGGGCGGCGGGGTCCGCAGGGAGTGGTCCATCCCTCCCGGAATCCGCCGAACCAGGCCTTGAGCGCCGGTGCCGAGGGCCTGCGTACGAGCGTCAGCAGGAGCCAGACGCCCAGGTAGACCGGGACCAGCGGAGCGGGCAGGTTGCGGCGGGCGAGCCACACCCGGTTACGAGCCACCATACGGTGGTAGACCGCGTGCCGGGAGGGGGCGGTGGTCGGATGCAGCAGGACCATGTCCGCCCGGTAGTCGATCAGCCACCCGGCGTCGAGCGCCCGCCAGGCCAGATCGGTCTCCTCGTGGGCGTAGAAGAACTCCCCCGGCAACCCTCCGACCTGCTCGAACACCTTCGTGCGGACGGCGTTGGCGCCGCCCAGGAAGGTGGTCACGCGGGAGGAGCGCATCGGGTCCGAGGCACGCAGCCGCGGCACGTGCCGGCGCTGGGTCTCGCCGGTGTCCGGATCGGCGATCCGGAAGCTGATGATCCCGAGCCCGGGGTCCTCGGCGAAGGCCTGGCGGCACAGCTCGGCGGTGTCGGTGCGCTCCAGCAGCCCGTCGTCGTCCAGGAAGAGCAGCGCGTCCACCTCGCCGCCGCCGGGGCCGAAGGCCTCGATGCCGACGTTGCGGCCGCCGGGGATGCCCAGGTTCTCGGGCAGCGTGACACTTCGCACACCCTCGGGCAGGCCGGTGACCTCGACGCCCTGGCCCACGACGACCACCTCGACGGGGTCGCCCTGCTGGCGGGCCACCGAGTCGAGGAGCGCCTTGAGCTCGTCGGGCCGGTTGCCCATGGTGATGATCACGGCGCCCAGCCGCATCGGGGCGGTCACTTGAGCCTGCTGGAGGCCAGGATCGACACCAGGTGCAGCACGGTCTGCAGCACCGCGATGCCGGCCAGGACGGCCACACCGACGCGGGACCAGTACAGGTCGCCGCGCATCTGGTCCAGGACGGCCAGCACCAGGATGAGCAGCGAGGCCTCGATGCCGAGGACCAGGCGGTGGAACTTGAGCGCGGCGGCGGCCCGGCGGGCGAGCGCCATGCCGGACGAGCGCGGCTCGGCCGCCGCGTCCTTGACCACCGGCTTGCCGGCCTGGTGGCGGGCGACGCCGACCAGGTCGGTCTCGGCCTTGATCAGGATCGCGCCGAGCGCCGCGAGGGTGCCCAGGAAGGCCCAGAGCCAGTCAATCCGCCCGGGGCCCCACAGGTCCGCGGCGCGCAGGCCGAAGCCCACGAGGACGGCCGCGTCGCACAGGTAGGCGCCGACGCGGTCGAGGTACACCCCGGAGAGCGAGAACTGCTTCTTCCAGCGCGCGACCTCTCCGTCGACGCAGTCGAGCAGCAGGTAGAGCTGGACCGCGACCACGCCGAGGACGGCGCCCAGGATGCCGGGCACCAGCAGGGCCGGAAGGGCGAGGACGCCGGCGAGGGTCATCACGTAGGTCAGCTGGTTCGGCGTGACCTTGGTGGTGACCAGGAGGCGGGTGATGCGCAGGGAGATCTCGCGCATGTAGAGGCGCCCGCCCCAGTGCTCGCCGCTGACCCGGTCCTTGACGCCCGCCGGGTGCACGACGGGCCGGAGTTCAGCTACGGATGGTCTTGGCATAGTCGGCGTAAGCGTCCCTGATCTCGGCTGCGGACAGGTTGAGGTGCTCCAGGATCGTGAATCGTCCCGGGCGGGTCTGGGGGGCGTACTCGACGGCCGTGACGAACTCGTCGACGCTGAATCCGATCTCCTCGGGCGCCACCGGCAGGCCGTGCCGGCGCAGCACCTCGGTGAAGAGGCCGGACTGCTCGGCGGCCCCGCGCAGGTGCATCGCGAAGGCGGCGCCGATGCCGACCTGCTCGCCGTGGAGCGCGGAGCGCCCCGGGTAGAGCAGGTCGAAGGCGTGGCTGATCTCGTGGCAGGCGCCGGACGACGGGCGGGAGTCCCCGCTGATCGACATGGCGATGCCGGAGAGGACCAGCGCCTCGGAGAGCACGGTGAGGAACTCGTCGTCGCCGCAGCCGCCGGGGTGGCGCAGCACGGACTCGCCGGCGGTACGGGCCATGGCGGCGGCCAGGCCGTCGACGGGCTCGCCGGTGATCTCGTGCGAGAGCTCCCAGTCGGCGATCGCCGAGATGTTGGAGATCGCGTCGCCGATGCCGGCGCGGATGAACCGCACCGGGGCTTCCTTGATCACATCGAGGTCGATGACCATGGCGATGGGGGTCGGGACGCCGTAGGAACCGCGGCCGTTGTCGTTGTCCAGGATGGACACCGGCGAGCAGATGCCGTCGTGCGAGAGGTTGGTGGCGACGGCCACCATGGGCAGGCCGACCCGCGCCGCGGCGTACTTCGCCACGTCGATGATCTTGCCGCCGCCCAGGCCCACGACGGCGTCGTAGCGGCGGCCCTTTATGTCGTCGGCCAGCTTGACCGCGGAGTCGATGGTGCCGTCGACGACCGCGTACCAGTCGGCGTGCGGCAGTACGGGCTCCAGCTTGGCGCGCAGCGCCACGCCGGAGCCTCCGCTGATCGCGATGGCCAGCTTGCCGGAGGCGGAGATCCGCTGGTCGGCCAGGAGGCCGGCCAGGTCGTCCATCGCCCCGCGACTGATGTCGACGACGACGGGCGAGGGGATGAGCCTCGTCAGTACTGGCATGCGATCGTCCGGCCCTTGGCGAGGTCGTCGTGGTTGTCGATCTCGACCCACTTGACGTCGCCGATGGGGGCCACGTCGATGGTGAAGCCGTCGTTGACGAGCTGCTGGTAGCCGTCCTCGTAGTAGAGGTCGGGGTCGCGCTCGAAGGTGGTCTTCAGGGCCTCGGCGAGCTGCTCGGCGGCCTCGGGCTCGATGAGGGTGACACCGATGTACTCGCCGGTGGCGTCGGAGGGCTCCATCAGCTTGGTGATCTTCTGGACTCCCTTCCCATCGGCGGTGACGACCTTCATCTCCTCGTCGGCCAGGTTCTTGACCGTGTCGAGGGCGAGGATGATCTTCTGGCCGTTGCCGCGGGCGGCGAGCAGGGTCCTCTCGACGGAGACCGGGTGGACGGTGTCGCCGTTGGCGAGGATCACACCCTGCTTGAGGACGTCACGCGCGCACCACAGGGAGTAGGCGTTGTTCCACTCCTCGGCCTTGTCGTTGTCGATCAGCGTGATCTTGACGCCGTACTTGGCCTCCAGGGCCTCCCGGCGGGCGTACACGGCTTCCTTGCGGTAGCCGACGACGATGGCGACCTCGGTCAGGCCGACCTCGGCGAAGTTGCCCAGCGTCAGGTCGAGAACCGTCAGGCTCTCCTCGTCACCCTCGGGGCCGACCGGCACGAGCGCCTTGGGCAGGGTGTCGGTGTAGGGACGCAGACGGCGTCCGGCACCGGCAGCGAGTACAAGGCCGATCATGCTGGTTCTCCTTCGTCATGTACGGCGGGTGCTCCGGAGGAGACCCAGAATCGGATGCTCTCCACGAGCACCACGAGTGCCACGAACACGGCCGTGACCGTGAGCGCGACGGGGAAGTCCGCTGCGCGCGAGGCGAGGACGGCCGCCAGGACCGTGAGCAGCAGGACCCGGCCTTCGTGGCCGCCGATCGTCCGCACCAGCCAGTGCGGGGGCGCGCCGGTGCCGCCGCGGATGCGGTACACCGTGTCGTAGTGATGGTAGGCGACCGCCGCGATCAGGCCGAATGCCGCCGGAAGGGCTCCGGGGACGTTCGCCTTGGCGGCCAGCACGAGGACGGTGACGTACTCGGCGGCCCGGAACAGGGGCGGGATCAGCCAGTCCAGGGCGCCCTTGAGCGGTGCGGCGACGGCCAGCCCCGACGCCATGACGTAGATCACCGCGGCGGCGATCAGCCGCGGGTCGCCGAACGGCAGCCACAGGGCCGCCCCGATCATCAGCGCCGCGCCCAGGGCCGCCACGAACACGGACCCGAAGGACCCGGCGCGGCCGCGCAGCAGCCGGGCCTGGAGCTCGGCGAGCGGCCCGGAGTCGGCGAGGTCCGCGAGGGCCTGGGCCGCACGGTCGGTGCGGGTGGCCTTGCGGGTCAGGGAGCGCAGGACCCGGCCGGCGGTGGTGTAGAGCGCGCCGAAGGCGCAGCCGACGAGCAGGGCGTAGAAGACGGTGCGGGGGGTGGTGAGGGCGGTCAGGACCGCGATCATCGCCCAGCGCTCGCCGATCGGCAGGATGATCATCCGCCGGACCCACACGGTCCAGCCGACGCTGTCGAGCTTGTCGGAGAGCGCCGCCGTGGGACTCGTGTTGGCGGTGGCGTCGTGGTTGGCCTCGTTGAAGGAGAAGTCCACGACGTGCCGGCAGGTCATGAGGATCATGGCGCCGGTGGCCAGGGCCCAGACGTCGTCGCCGTTCTTGGCTGCGCCGAGCGCGAGGCCCGCGTAGAAGGAGTACTCCTTCGCGCGGTCGAAGGTGGCGTCGAGCCAGGCGCCCATCGTCGAGTACTGGAGCGAGTAGCGGGCGAGCTGCCCGTCGGTGCAGTCCAGTACGAAGGAGACGAGGAGCAGCACGCCGGCCGCCACGTAGCCCCAGCGCTCGCCCGTGGCGGCGCAGCCGGCCGCGATCAGCGCGGTGATCAGCGAGGCGGTCGTGACCTGGTTCGGGGTCAGGCCGCGGCGCGCGCACCAGCGGGCGATGTAGCGCGAGTACGGGCTGATGAAGAAGGTGGTGAAGAAGCCGTCGCGGGACTTCACCGCGGTCCGCAGGCGCACGGCCTCCTCGTCGACGGCGGCGACGGCGGCGGTCGCCGCGTCCCGTTCCGCCGGGCCGGCGGGGACCGTCGCGACGAGGGTGCCCAGTTCGGGGCGCTGGACGGAGGTCCCGGCGGCCTCGACCGCGGCGGCGAGCCGGTCCGCGTACGGGGCGGTGCCGTCGGCGTCCGCTCCGGTCGCGACGGCGGCCTTGTCGAGGGCGTCGCGGGCTCCGGGCTGGACGGCGAGTGCGCCGGTGACGGCGCAGGCGTCGAAGCGCGGATCGGTCAGCGCGAGGCGCAGTGCGTGCACGTGCCCGACGAAGGCGCTGTCCACGACGGCCACCCGCTGGTCGGCGGGTACGGCGGCCAGGGCGGCGGCGGCGTCCTCGGCGCCGGTGGCGGGGCGGACCTCGAAGCCGAGGGAGCGCAGCTCGTCCGCGAGCGGTGATCCGGGGACCGGCAGGCCGGTGAGGATGACGGTCGGCAGACGAACTCACTCCTTGTAACGGATTCCGGACGGGCGCCTCGGGGGCGGCGGCACGTCGGCAGAGGCTATCGGATGAATGGAAGCAGGGGTTCATCACCCGTTCACGCCCCGATCAGCCGAATATCGCGGCCCCGGGCCGGGTCGCGATCATCATCGGTGATCACGGCGCGGTACCACAAACGGCCCGGATGTTACGGTGGGCACGCCCCTGAACGTGTCGAGTGGAAAGAGGTGGGTTGATGACCGTCGTAGTGGTCGCGGCCGTGCGCAGCGAACTCCGGTACATCCCCACTTCCCGTTTCCTCCGGGCATCCGGCCGGGCCTGATCACACAGCTGGGCCTCGTCGGCCGGAGCCCCCGTTCCAAGGGTTCACGTTGACCGACAACAACACCTTCACCGACCACGCCTTCACCGAGGCCTTCTTCGCCCTGCACCACGGCCTGCCCCGGCAGGCCCCGGGCTCCGACGCGACCACCCGCCACCTGCTGTCCCTGTGCGGACCGCTGCCCGAGCGGCCGCGCGTCCTCGACCTGGGCTGTGGTCCGGGCCGCAGCGCCCTGCTGCTCGCCGCCGAGGCGGGCGGCGGCGCCGGCGCCGAGGTGACCGCCGTCGACCTGCACGCCCCCTTCCTCGAAGAGCTCCGCACGGCCGCCGCGGCCCGCGGGCTCGCCGGCCGCGTCCGCACCGTCGAGGCGGACATGGGCGCACTTCACGCCGGGGACTCCGACGGCTTCGCGGACGGCTCCTTCGACCTCGTATGGGCGGAGGGCTCCGCCTACATCCTCGGCTTCGACGCCGCGCTCGCGCGGTGGAAGCGGCTGCTCGCCCCGGGCGGCACCCTCGTCCTGACCGAGTGCCAGTGGACGGTGCCCGAGCCGTCCGCGGGCGCCCGCGCCTTCTGGGACCCGCACTACGCGCTGCGCACCACCGCCGGCAACCTCGCGGCCGCCCAGGCCGCCGGGTACCGGGTGCTCGGCGTGCACCACCTGCCCGATTCCGACTGGGCCGAGTACTACGAACCGCTCGCCGAGCGGGTCCGCACCCTTTCCGGCGCCGCCTCCCCCGCGATGGCCGCGGCCCTGGCCGCGAGCCGCGAGGAGCTCGACGTACGGGCCCGGCACGGGCACGAGTACGGGTACACGGGATACGTCCTGAGCCCGGTGACCGCCGGTGCGGGCGACGCCTGGCCCGCCCGCCCGGAGACCGCGGCCGACGCGGCCGCGGTACGGGAGGTCAACCTCGCGGCGTTCGAGACCCCGCTGGAGGCGGACCTCGTGGACGCGCTGCGCACGGACGCGGCCTGGCTGCCCGGGCTGTCGTACGTGGCCGAGGCCCCGGACGGATCGGTGGCGGCGCACGCGCTGCTCACCGCGTGCCGGGTCGGCGGGGAACGGGCGCTCGCGCTCGCCCCGGTGGCCGTCGCGCCCGCGTTCCAGCGCTCGGGCGCGGGCAGCGCGGTCGTCCGGGCCCTGCTCGCGGCGGCCGCGGAGCGCGGGGAGTCACTGGTCCTCGTGCTCGGGCACCCGGAGTACTACCCGCGCTTCGGTTTCACACCGGCGTCGCGCTTCGGGATCCGGGCGCCCTTCGAGGTCCCGGACGAGGTGATGATGGCGCTGGTGCTCGACGCTTCCGTGCCGGTGCCCGCGGGCATGATCGAGTATCCGGCCCCCTTCGGAATCTGACGCGCGCGCAAGGCCGTCGCGCAGGACCGCGCAGGACCGATGTGATCCGCCCCTCGTCGCCTAGCACGGGACGGGGGGCGGACATGCGCGGATCTCCGAAGTGGGGACAAGCCTCTTTTGTACGGCAGACTGAAGGCCGAAGTCCGAAGCGAAGGATGGGTATGCCGACCACACCAGCCACCGCCGCGAACAGCGCGTCCAACGGCACCGGTACTCAAGAACCGATCATGCTCGAACTGGTCGACGAGTCCGGCAACACCATCGGCACGGCGGAGAAGCTCTCCGCCCACCAGGCGCCCGGGCAGCTGCACCGGGCGTTCTCGGTGTTCCTCTTCGACGAGCAGGGCCGTCTGCTGCTCCAGCAGCGGGCCCTCGGGAAATACCACTCCCCCGGCGTCTGGTCGAACACCTGTTGCGGTCACCCCTATCCCGGGGAGTCGCCGTTCGCAGCGGCGGCCCGGCGGACCCACGAGGAGCTGGGGCTGTCGCCCTCGCTGCTCGCGCAGGCGGGGACGGTGCGCTACAACCATCCGGACCCCGCGTCGGGTCTGGTGGAGCAGGAGTTCAATCACCTGTTCGTGGGACTCGCGCAGGCGGTCGTGCGGCCCGATCCGGAGGAGGTCGAAGCCACCGCCTTCGTCACCGCCGAGGAGCTGGCCGAGCGGCATGCCGAAGTGCCGTTCTCGGCCTGGTTCATGACCGTGCTGGACGCGGCGCGGCCCGCGATCCGCGAGCTGACCGGCGACGCTGCCGGCTGGTAGCCGGACGCCGTCCTGTTCTCCGGAGTCCTGCCCGTACGCCGTCCTGTCTCCCGGGTCCTGCCCGTACGCCGTCCCGCTCGTCCGCCGCTGCGCCGTCCGCCGCTCAGCCGGCCGCCGGCGGGGCGGTGAGCGGCAGGGCCGCCCAGATGACCTTGCCGCCGGTCGAGGTGTGCTCGACGTCGCAGACCCCGCCGGCCTCCCGCGTGACCTCCCGTACGAGGAGCAGGCCCCGGCCGCCGGTCTGGCCGAAGTCGGCCTCCAGCGCCTTGGGCCGGTACGGGTGGTTGTCCTCGACCGCCACCCGCACCCACTCGCGGCCGATCGCGACCTCGACCGCGACCTCCGGCGAGAGCAGGGCGGCGTGCCGGACCGAGTTCGTCACCAGTTCGGAGACGATCAGGAGCAGGGAGTACACGAGGTCCTGATGGGCCGGCACCCCCTGGCGCCCGAGCAGGTCCCGGACCGCCCGGCGGGCCTGCGGAACGGATTCTTCTACGGCGGGCGCCGTGAACCTCCACACGCCCTCGTACGCGAGGGGGTCGGCCGGAGCCTCCGGCTCCCCCTCCTTGGCTGGCGGGACGCTCCCGCTGACATCCATCTTCCGTCCCCCGTCTTCACGCTCGATCGTCTCCACGCGTCAAGAGTGGGGAACGGGCTGGTCCGGACCCGACTGCTGACCAGAAGTCAGCGTCAATCGGACACATTCTGACCACTGGCGTATGACAGAGTCAGTTGTTCGACTGTTCCTGATCTTCCGCTGGGCGCTTCGCGGCCGACTCGCGGGCCCCGTCCGCCGCGGCCGCCTCCCGCGGCTCCTCGTCTTCCCTGACCAAGCCCAGGATGCGCCGGGCCCCCGCGCCCAGGGCGATCAGGCTCAGGCCGTCGAACAGGAGGGCGAGGGAGAAGAAGGTTCCGATCACGTACAGACTGTTGCCGGGCCGGTCGGAGAGGATCAGGATCCCCAGCAGGACCCCGAGGCGCCCTGGAAGAGCGAGCCCGAAGTGCGCTCCGCGCACCACCAGCGCTCCGACCAGCCAGGGCCAGCAGCCCGTAACTGCGGCTGAGCTCCTTCTTCTGCCGCTGCGGCTCCCGGCCCCCCGCCTCGGCCCCGGTACGGTCTGCACGGTCCGTGCCCACGGACGCGCCATCTCCTCGCACCCCCGGACGGACTCCCCCGATCACAGGTTCGGCCGCCCGGGATAGCATCCGCCGCATGGACGCAGACCTCGACGCCACCCTCCTGCACACGGTCGCCGACGGGGTCGCCACCGTCGTCGTCTCGCACCCCGCCAAGCGCAACGCCATGACCGCCTCGATGTGGCGGGCGCTCCCGGAGCTGCTGACGGGGCTGGCGGGCGACCCGGCGGTACGGGCACTCGTCCTGACCGGGGCCGGACCGACCTTCTGCGCGGGCGCCGACATCTCCTCGCTGACCGGGGACGAGGACCCGAGGGCCCTCGCCGTGACGGCGGAGGAGGCCCTGGCCGCCTTCCCCAAGCCGACGCTGGCGGCCATCCGCGGGTTCTGCGTCGGCGGCGGGAGCCAGCTGGCGGCGGCCTGCGACCTGCGCTTCGCGGAGGAGGGCGCCTCCTTCGGGGTGACCCCGGCGAAGCTCGGCATCGTCTACCCGGCCTCCTCGACCCGCAGGCTGGCCTCCCTGGTCGGCCCGGCCTGGGCCAAGTACCTCCTCTTCTCTGCGGAGTTGATCGGCGCGGACCAGGCGCTGCGCGCCGGGTTCCTGAACGAGCTGCTGCCGGCCGGGCAGCTGGACAAGCGGGTCGCCGAGTTCACCCGGATCCTGGCCTCGCGCTCGCAGCTGACGCAGGCGGCGGCCAAGGAGTTCGCGGACGGCCGGACGGACCGGGACGGGCACTGGGACGCCCGGGCGGCGGTCAGCGACGACGCCGCGGAGGGCGTCGCCGCGTTCCTGGAGCGCCGGGCCCCCCGCTTCACCTGGACGCCGTGAGGCGGCGGGGCCCTGACCTGCGCCGCTGACGCCCCGGGCTACACCAGCGGGCTGTGCGCCCGCAGCCGGGCGACGAGCTCGGCGGGCGCCTTCTCCGGCGAACCGGCGTCGTAGGGCGGCTGCGGGTCGTACTCGGTCATCAGCTGGACGGTCTGGGCGACCTCCTCCCCCGCGATCCTGCCGAGCAGGGTGAGGCCCATGTCGATCCCGGAGGACACCCCGGCCGCGGTGACGTACTTCCCGTCGAAGACCACCCGCTCCCCGGTGGGCTCGGCCCCGAACCGCGGCAGCTGGTCGAGGAACAGCCAGTGGCCGGCCGCCCGCCTCCCGTCGAGCAGCCCGGCGGCGGCGAGCAGCAGCGATCCGGTGCACACGGACGTGGTCCACGTGCTGGTGGCGTCGACGGTCTTCAGCCACTCCAGTACGGCGGGGTTCTCCATCTCCACCTCGGGGTGCGGCCCGCCGGGCACGATGACGATGTCGGGCCGGGTCACCTCGCCGAGCGCCTTGTCGGCGACGAGCGCGAGCGACCCGTTGTCCGTCCGCACGGGCCCGGGGCGCTCGGACACGAACACGACCTCGGCGCCGGGCAGCCGCCCGAGCGTGTCGAAGGGCCCGATGGCGTCGAGGGCGGTGAAGCGGTCGTAGAGCAGTACGGCGATCTGCATGGCTCCTCCGGAGCTCTGGATGGGTGATGCGTTCTCTGGCTGACTGGTCCGGCTGTCCGTCGGGACCGTCGGTCTCTCTGTCTGTCGGTCGGTCCGGGTGTCTGTCTGTCCCGGTGCCGGCTAAGGGGCCCGGGGTGCGCCGAAGCGGCGGCGGTACTCGGTCGGGGGCTGGCCCAGCGTCTTCACGAAGGCCCGGCGCAGTGCCTCCGGCGTTCCGTACCCGCAGGCGCGGGCGACCTGGGCGATGCCCGAGGAGCCCTCCTCCAGCAGGCGCCGGGCGTGCTCCACCCGCACCCGTTCCACGTACCGCCCCGGGGTCACCCCCGTCTCCGTCCGGAAGGCCCTGGCGAAGTGGCGCGGGGAGAGGCGGGCCCGTGCGGCGAGCGCCTCGACGCTGAGGTCTCCGTCCGGGTGTTCGGTGATCCACTGCTGCACGTCCCGCAGTGGCTCCCGCCGGGCCGTCTGGGCCGCCAGCTGGGCGCTGAACTGCGCCTGGTTGCCCGGCCTGTGCAGGAACACCACCAGATGCCGGGCGATCGTCAGCGCGACGTCCTTCCCGTGGTCCTCCTCCACCAGGGCGAGCGCGAGGTCGATCCCGGCCGTGACCCCCGCCGAGGTGGCCACCGGTCCGTCCCGCACGTAGATGGGGTCGGGCTCCACCGCCACGGCCGGGTAGTCGCGCGCCATCTGCTCGCACACGTACCAGTGCGTCGTCGCCCGTCGCCCGTCCAGCAGTCCGGCCTCGGCCAGCAGCAGTCCGCCGGTGCACACGGACACCAACCGCTCCGCCCCACCCCCGTGAGCGCGCAGCCAGTCGGTGAGCCGCGGCTCGAAGTCGCCCGTGAACCGGCCCCCGGGGACCAGCAGGGTGGTCCCGGCGCCCGGCCGGGCGCCCTCCAGGTCTCCGTCCGGCACCAGGGTCAGCCCGCTGCTCGTACGGACCGGCGCACCTCCCGGCGACACCGTGCCGATCGTGTACCCGGGCAGCCCTGGGAACCCGGCCACGGCGGCGAACACCTCCACCGGCCCGGTCACGTCCAGGCTCTGCACCCCGTCGTAGAGGACGACGAGCACGTTTCGCAACGACATGACCCCATGGTGTGACGCGGGCCCCGATGGCTGCAATGACGCGCTTCCCACCTATTCGGCCATCCGGGGACGTCCGCCCGCCCGGATAGGATCGGCACATCATGACTGCAACCCTCGTCGCCAAGAAGCTCACCGCCGCGCACGGTGAGCGCACGCTCTTCGCCGATCTCGACTTCGTCGTCGCCCCCGGTGACGTCATCGGCCTCGTCGGCGTGAACGGCGCCGGGAAGTCCACCCTGCTGCGCCTGCTCGCCGGGCTGGACACCCCCGAGACCGGGGAGCTGCGGCTCTCCCCGCCGACCGCCGCCGTCGGCCACCTCCCGCAGGAGCCGGAGCGCCGGCCGTCCGAGTCGGTCCGGGACTTCCTGGCCCGCCGTACGGGCGTGGCCGCCGCGCAGGCGGAGCTCGACGCGGCGACGCAGGGGCTGGTGGACGGGACGCCGGGCGCGGACGACGCGTACGCGACCGCGCTGGACCGGTGGCTGGACCTCGGCGGCGCCGATCTCGACGAGCGGGCCGAGGAGGTCGCCGCCGAGCTCGGCCTGACGGTGGGCCTGGACCTGCCCATGACGGCGCTTTCGGGCGGCCAGGCGGCCCGCGCGGGCCTCGCCTCGCTGCTGCTGTCCCGCTACGACATCTTCCTCCTCGACGAGCCCACCAACGACCTGGACCTGGACGGTCTGGAGCGGCTGGAGCGGTTCGTCAAGGGGCTGCGCGCGGGCACGGTCGTCATCAGCCACGACCGCGAGTTCCTGACCCGGACCGTCACCAAGGTCCTCGAACTCGACCTGGCCCAGCAGCAGATCAACCTCTACGGCGGCGGCTACGACGCGTACCTGGAGGAGCGCGAGCGCGCCCGCGACCACGCCCGCGAGGAGTTCGAGGAGTACGCGGGCAAGAAGTCGGCCCTGGAGGGCCGGGCCCAGATGCAGCGCAACTGGATGGACAAGGGCGTGCGCAACGCCCGCCGCAAGGCCTCCGACAACGACAAGATCGGCAAGAACCTGCGCGGCGAGTCCAGCGAGAAGCAGGCCGCCAAGGCCCGCCAGACGCAGCGCGCGATCGAGCGGCTGGAGGTCGTGGACGAGCCCCGCAAGGAGTGGGAGCTGCGCATGGAGATCGCGGCGGCCCCGCGCTCCGGCTCGGTGGTGGCCACCCTGCGCGAAGCGGCCGTCAAGCGGGGCGACTTCGCCTTCGGCCCGGCGATCCTGCAGATCGACTGGGCGGACCGGGTGGCGATCACCGGGGCCAACGGCGCCGGCAAGTCCACCCTCCTCGCGGTCCTGCTGGGCCGGCTGACCCCGGACTCGGGGTCAGCCACCCTCGGCTCCGGCGTCCTGGTCGGCGAGGTGGACCAGGCCCGCGGCCTGTTCCTCGGCGACGAGCCTCTGCTGGAGGCCTTCTGCGCGGCGGTCCCGGAGACCGAGCCCGCCGAAGTGCGCACCCTGCTGGCCAAGTTCGGCCTCAAGGCGGCCCACGTGCTGCGCCCGGCGGCCACCCTCTCCCCCGGCGAGCGCACCCGCGCCGCGCTGGCGCTGCTCCAGGGCCGCGGGGTGAACCTGCTGGTCCTGGACGAGCCCACCAACCACCTCGACCTGCCGGCGATCGAGCAGCTGGAATCCGCCCTCGACGCCTACGAGGGCACCCTCCTCCTGGTCACCCACGACCGCCGCATGCTGGAAGCCGTGCACGTGACCCGTCGCCTGGAGGTCTCGGGCGGCAAGGTCACCGAGCTGTAAGGGCTGCCTCCCGGGCGCACCGCTCGCGCGCTTCGCGCACCCGTCCGGCGGCCTCCTCGTCGCCGGACGGCAGCCACGCGGCGAGCAGCTCGCCCGCCGTGCCCAGCACCGCCCAGTACCGGACCGGGTCCCCGCGCTCGCGGACCCGTACGCGCACGAGGACCGCGAACGCCTCGGGCAGGCGGCCGGTGTCCAGCTTCCGGAGGATGCCGACGCCGATCCCGCTGGAGATGCCGCCCGACGCACCCATGGCCCGGCGCATCAGGCCGCGGATGCGCTCGCCGCGCTCGTCCAGGGTGACGTGGACGTCGAACAGCCCGATGCCGTCGAGGAGTTCCCCGACGAGCCGCTCGTCACCGGGGCCGAACTCGCCCCACAGGTCCTGGCAGCCGCGCAGCCTGCGCTCCGCCTCCCCGCGCGGGATGCCGAGCGCGTCGCACACCACGAGGGCGGCCGCCCGCACGTCATCCGTGCCGGCCGCGAGTTCGGCGTGGACCTCGATGACCGGGAGGCCGGACCCCAGTGCCTCACGGATCCGGTCCACGGGCGGGGTCATCCTGCCTGGTCGGCCGGGGGCCGGCGCTTGCGGGCCATGTTCCGGGCCACGAAGGCGCGCGGGAGGTGCCGGGCGGCCAGGGCGTACGCCTGGTAGCGGCGGCCGGTGATGCTGACCGGGCGGCGCAGGGCCAGGTCCTTCAGTGCCCGGGCGACCACGGCCTCCGGTTCCAGCCAGACCGCGTCGCGCAGCGCGCTGACGTCCATCCCCGCACGCTCCTGGAACTCGGTGCGGGTGAAGCCGGGGACCACGGCCAGGACCCGGACCCCGTACGGTTCCATGTCCACCCGGAGCGACTCGCTGAACGCGGTGATCCAGGCCTTGGCAGCCCCGTACGTGCCGGTCGGCAGGAGCCCCGCCACCGAGGAGACGTTGAGGACCGCGCCGCGGCGGCGCTCGCGCAGGCCCGGCAGGACGGCGTGGGTGAGCCGCAGCGGGACCTTCACGAGCAGGTCGAGCATCCGCTCCTCGTCCTCGACCGGGCTGTACGGGAAGGGCGCGGGCAGCCCGAAGCCCGCGTTGTTGACGAGCATGTCCACGGGCCTGGACCGGTCGGCGAGGCGCTCGGCGACCGCCGCGCAGTCCGCCGGATCGAGCAGGTCGGCGGGCAGCACTTCGCACACGGCGCTGTACTCGCGGCCCAGTTGACCGGCGACGGCTTCGAGCCGGTCCTTGTCGCGGGCGACCAGGACCAGGTCGCAGCCCTTGGCCGCGAAGCCGCGGGCGAAGGCCGCGCCCAGTCCGGCGCTCGCCCCGGTGATCAGTACGGTGGTTCCTGTCGTCACGACGGCTTCACTTCCTCGTGCGGGCGGGCGTGGCGCCGGCGGGCGGGGCGTACGCCTGGGCGACGTCGACGAGGAACCGGGCCTCGTCCGCCAGGTCCCCGCCCTCCTGGGAGGTGTGGATCGAGGCGGGCAGCTCCAGCGCGGCGGCCTCGCCCGGCTGCCCGGGCAGTCCGTCGAGCTTCGCCTGCCGCGCCTCCTGCAGTACGCGGGCCAGCGCGGCCGCGGTGCGCCGCTGTTCGGGCACCCCCTGTCCGGCGGCCTGCCCGCGGGCACGCTCCAGGGCGCCCGGGGCCGCGTACTCCCCCAGGATCAGGATCGCGTCGCGCGTCTCGATGACCTTGCGGTACACCAGCAGGTTGCGCGGGACCGGCGGCCACAGCAGCTCCACCACCCGCCCGGCGCGCGGCTTGTTGAGGGCCACGTGCGGGACGGCTTCGACCAGGTCGCGCCAGAGCGGCCACAGCCGCCAGGCGGTGGCGGTGTCGGCGGCGGTGCGGCGCAGGGTGAAGAGGGTGGGCACGAGGATCGCGGCGGCGCGCAGCAGGCCGTGCAGGTTCATCAGCAGCGGGAGGGCGGGCATCGCCCAGGTGCTGCCGAACAGGGCCTTGAGCAGGTACGCCAGCCAGAACAGTCCGGCGAGGGCGGTGCCGAGGCCGAACAGGCGCAGTCCGGCGGCCAGTCCGCGGCTCTCGGTGCGCCGGCTGTAGCGCCAGCACAGGGACACGCAGACGGTGTTGGCGATCACGTGGGCGGAGATCAGCACCAGCCAGTACGCGAGGGAGGGTACCGGGTCGCCGACCGGAGGCATCGTGTGGGTGCCGTGGCCGGGTGCGGCTGCGTCCAGGGCCAGGAGCGCGCCCAGCCACGCCACCGTGGCGATCCAGGAGGCGAGTTGGAGGCGTCGGCCGCGGGTGGCGGCGGCGACGAAGTAGAGCACGGCGCCCGCCGACAGCACACCGATGAGGTTGCGGACGAGGCCGATGGTGTGGGCGTAGCCGGCGCCGCGGTTCATCGCGTAGGTGACCACGTCCGGGAGGTTCAGGGTCATCGCGGCGGCGGCGGTGGCGACGGCCAGCCACAGGCCGCGCTGCTGGGGTGAGCGCAGGGCTCCGGGGGCGCGGAGCAGGACCGCGGCCCACAGGCACACCACGCTGGGGACGGCGAGCCAGTTACCGAAGGCGGTGAGGTCAGCTGCCATCGTTGCCCCACTCGTAGCCCATGGCCGACTCCAGCCGGGCCAGTGTGCCCCGGTCCCGGTCCGCCGGGCGCGGGCCGGCGTTCGCCGTGCGGATGCGGATCATGCTCGCGAGCATCTCCGCCTCCTGCTCCTGGCGGGTGGTGTAGTTGGTGCGCCCGAGCACGGTGGGGACGCTGCCGTCGGTCTCCTCGCCCTCCAGCGAGTGGTGTCCGAAGAGGATGTGGCCGAGCTCGTGGAGGACGATGTGCTCCCGGTGCAGCGGGGTGGTCTGCGCCTCGTAGAAGACGTAGTCGACGCTGGCCGTGCCCACCCACAGTCCGCACACTCCGGACTCCGCCGCCTCCTTGGGGAGCGGGTGGAGGCGGATGGGGCGGCCGCGCTGCTCGGCTATCCGGTGGCACAGCACGTCGAGGGAGAACGGACGGGTCAGATCCAGATGGCCGAGAATGTTCTCGCACCTTTTACGAAGGCTGAGTTGCCGGTGGGGCATGTGATCCCTCTTCGGACCCTTTCCGGGGCAGCGTCGGTAGGCGTGTATGGGCATGGGCATGACGTCCTGTGCCTTCAAGGCGGCCTCGGGGAATGCGGGTCCTGAGGGGGAACACGGAAGCCCGTCCGCCGGACGACGAACGGGCGTTCCACCATGCCTACAGATCTTGTACGCGAGTTGGCAAGGCAAGTCCCCAGGTGGGGAACCTATTCGGCCACTGCGTACGAGACCCTGACGCGCCGGGTGGCTGCAAGCCGCCCTTGACGGCGCCTACCGCTTGCGCCGCTCCTCGGGAGCCGTGAGGCCCGCGCGGCGCAGCGCGTCCGCCATCGCACTGTTCGCGGGGGCGGGGGCACCGCCGCCGCCCTGGCGCCGGCCCTGGCCACCCTGGCCCTGGCCCTGACGCTGGCCGCCCTGGCCCCGCTCGCCCTGGTTCCTGCCGCCCTCGCGGGCGCCGCCGGAACCGCCACGCTGCTGCGGGGGACGGCCGCCGCCGGAGCCGCCGCCCCGCCGGTCATCGCGCTGCCTGGGGGCGCCCGCGCCGCGTTCCGCCCCGGCCTCGTCCTCGAGCCGCAGGGTCAGCGAGATCCGCTTGCGCGGGATGTCCACGTCCATGACCTTCACGCGGACGATGTCGCCCGGCTTGACCACGTCCCGCGGGTCCTTGACGAAGTTCTTCGACAGCGCCGAGACGTGCGCCAGACCGTCCTGGTGGACGCCGATGTCGATGAAGGCGCCGAAGGCGGCCACATTGGTGACGACGCCCTCCAGGATCATCCCGGGGGCGAGGTCGCCGATCTTCTCCACGCCCTCCTTGAAGGTCGCCGTCTTGAAGGCGGGACGCGGGTCGCGGCCCGGCTTCTCCAGCTCGCGCAGGATGTCGGTGACGGTCGGCAGGCCGAAGGCCTCGGTGACGAACTGCTCGGGGCGCAGGGACCGCAGGACGGAGGTGTTGCCGATCAGGGCCGCGACCTCGCCGCCGGCCGTCTTGCCCATCGCCCGGACCACCGGGTACGCCTCGGGGTGCACGGCGGAGGAGTCCAGCGGGTCGTCCCCGCCGCGGATCCGCAGGAAGCCCGCGCACTGCTCGTACGCCTTCGGGCCGAGGCGGGCCACGTCCTTGAGCCCCTTGCGGTTGCGGAAGGGGCCGTTGGCGTCGCGGTGGGCCACGATGTTCTCGGCGAGGCCGCCGCTGATGCCCGACACCCGCGAAAGCAGGGGCGCGGAGGCGGTGTTGACGTCCACGCCGACGCCGTTCACGCAGTCCTCGACCACCGCGTCGAGCGAGCGCGAGAGCTTCGTCTCGGACAGGTCGTGCTGGTACTGGCCCACGCCGATCGACTTCGGGTCGATCTTGACGAGCTCGGCGAGCGGGTCCTGCAGGCGGCGGGCGATGGAGACGGCGCCGCGCAGCGACACGTCCATGCCGGGGAGTTCCTGCGAGGCGAAGGCCGAGGCCGAGTAAACGGAGGCGCCCGCCTCCGAGACCATCACCTTGGTGAGCCCCAGCTCGGGGTGGCGCGTGATGAGGTCCCCGGCGAGCTTGTCCGTCTCGCGGGAGGCCGTGCCGTTGCCGATGGCGACCAGCTCGACCGCGTGCTCCTTCGCGAGGCGGGCCAGCTTGGCGAGGGACTCGTCCCACTTGTTGGCGGGCACGTGCGGGTAGATCACGTCCGTGGCCACGACCTTGCCGGTGGCGTCCACGACGGCGACCTTCACGCCGGTACGGAAGCCCGGGTCCAGGCCGAGCGTGGCCCGGGTGCCGGCGGGCGCCGCGAGCAGCAGGTCGCGCAGGTTCGACGCGAAGACCCGTACGGCCTCGTCCTCGGCGGCCTGGCGCAGCCGCATCCGCAGGTCGATGCCGAGGTGCACCTGGATCTTCGTACGCCAGGCCCAGCGGACCGTGTCGGCCAGCCACTTGTCGCCGGGGCGGCCGCGGTCGTTCACCCCGAAGCGGCGGGCGATCATGCCCTCGTACGTGGAGGGGCCGGGAGCCGCCGTGTCCTCGGGGTCCTCCGGCTCCAGGTCGAGGTCGAGGACGTCCTCCTTCTCGCCGCGCAGCATGGCGAGGACGCGGTGCGAGGGCAGCGCGGTGAACGGCTCGGCGAAGTCGAAGTAGTCGGCGAACTTGGCGCCCGCCTCCTCCTTGCCCTCGCGGACCTTCGCGGCGAGCCGGCCGCGTCCCCACATCCGCTCGCGCAGCTCACCGATCAGGTCGGCGTCCTCGCCGAACCGCTCGGTGAGGATGGCGCGGGCGCCTTCGAGGGCGGCCGCGGGGTCGGCGACGCCCTTGTCGGCGTCGACGAACGCGGCGGCCGCGGCGGCCGGTTCCACCGACGGGTCGGCCAGCAGGCCGTCCGCGAGCGGCGCCAGCCCGGCCTCGCGGGCGATCTGGGCCTTGGTGCGCCGCTTGGGCTTGAAGGGGAGGTAGATGTCCTCCAGCCGGGCCTTGGTGTCGGCCGCGTCGATCCGGGCCTCCAACTCGGCGTCGAGCTTGCCCTGCTCCCGTACGGAGTCCAGGATCGCCGCGCGCCGGTCCTCCAGCTCGCGCAGATACCGCAGCCGCTCCTCGAGGGTGCGCAGCTGGGCGTCGTCGAGCATCTCCGTCGCTTCCTTGCGGTAGCGCGCGATGAACGGCACGGTGGAGCCGCCGTCGAGCAGCTCGACGGCGGCCTTCACCTGCCGCTCCCGTACGCCGAGCTCCTCGGCGATCCTGCCTTCGATGGACATCGTCACGATCGGGTCCCGCCTGCCTTCGTTTGCACTGGAAGGCTGCCAATTGTGGCAGGTGGCGGTGACGGACGGCGGGAGCCCTGTCCGTCAGCCCTTGCCCATGAGGTCCGCGGGGAAGGCCCCGGCGGTCACGGCCTTGACGACGAGGGCGCCGCCGAGCTCGGTGAGGCGGGCCAGGCCGGCCTCACCGAGGTGCTGGTAGGGACCGGCGTCGAGGCGGTCGGTGTCGCTCTCCAGCTGCTCGCGCAGGGCGGCGCCCCGCTCGGTCAGCTCACCGGCGTCGTCGAGCAGGCCGCGCTCGCGCAGCCGGCCGGCCGCGGCGTCCAGGTCGCCCTGCCCCCAGCCGCGCATGCCCTTGAGCCACTTCGGGGTCATGCCCTTGCCGGTGGCGGTGTGGCTGACCAAGGCCTCGACCGGGTCGAGGCCCGCCAGGAGCAGGGCGGCGAGGTGGCCGTCGCCGCGGTGCTCGCGCAGCAGGGTGGTGGCGTGCCACAGGCGCAGGTGCGGCTCCTCCGGTACGGGGAGGTCGGCGTGGGCCGCGTACAGGGTGCGGGCGTGCCGGGTGCAGCCCTCGGTGGCGCGCATCGCCAGGTCGGCGGCTTCGGCGAGCTCGGGCGACGCTATGGTCTCGGCGCCGAGGAGCCGGCGCAGGGAGCCGTCGGCGGCCCGAAGCCGGGCGGCCAGGGCCTCCTCGGGGGTGGTGGTGTCCCAGACGGCGGGCAGGTGCCGCGCGACGAGGTCGTGGCGGTAGTTGTAGAAGGTGGCGGTGACCACGCCGGCCCCGACGGCGCCCATCGCGGCCGAGCGGTGGGCGAGGTTGACGGCGACGGGATCGGTGATCCCGAGGGCGGCGAATTCCTTGGCGATCTCCGGCGAGAAGTAGACGGTGGCGTGCAGCGGGTTGATCGCGGCGTGCCAGCAGCGACGGGCGGCGAGCAGGGGAAACGTCATGCGCTGCAGGCTACCGACTGTTTGGTACGCCGGGTAGGGCCGCGGCCCCGTGGTACGTCTCACCGCGTGGACACCTCCCCCGCGTCCCCGGCCGGCCGGGGCCGGGCGTCCGTGTCACCGCACATCGCCTGCCCGTAGAAGGCTTTCAGCGCGTCGTCGATGGGGTGGGGCCGCGGCGCGCCCGAGGAGCCCGGCTCGTTCCACCTCTGCAGGTTGACCGCGACGGACATCTGGCGCTTGCCGTCGGCCCGGGTCAGGGACATCGTTCCGGCCCCCCACACCGTGCCGTCGTGCCCCCAGAAGGTGCCGCACCCCTCGATGGCGACCTTGTGCAGACCGAGGCCGTAATCGATCGTCGTTCCGTCCAGGGCGATGACCGGGACCGTGCGCTGCATCTGTGCCAGCGACGACCGGTTGACGATCTTCCCGTCGAGCAGCTTGCCGTAGAAGCGGTTGAGATCCTCCATGGTCGACACGAGGGCCGCCCCCGTCCCCGTCCAGGACGTGTCGTAGACGCTGTAGTCGCGCGGCGGGTCGATCAGACCCCACAGGGCCTCGTACATCCGCGAGTGCGGTCCCTCGATGCGCGGCCCGGTCGGAAATCCGGTGTGCCGGAGCCCGGCGCGCTCGATGACGTTCCGGGTGATGTACTCCTCGGCCGGGGTACCGGTCACCTGCTCCAGGAGCTGGCCGAGGAGCAGGTAGTTGGTGTTGGAGTACACCCCCGGAGTGGCTCCGGGCTCGCTCGCGGGAGGCGCGTCGACCCCCATCCCGATCAGCTCGGCCGGGCGGAACCGCCTGAACCGGTTGTCGTCCAGGCTCTTGGGCGACATGTCCTGCAGGGAGGGGAACGCATGGCGGATGTAGTCGGGAAGGCCGCTGGTGTTGTTGAGCAGCATCCGGACCGTGATCTTCCTGCCGCGTTCCCCCGGGACCAGCTGCGGCAGGTGGTCGCCGATCGGCGCGTCGAGCCGAATACGGCCCTGCTCCACCTGCTGCATGATCGCGGCGGCGGTGAAGGTCTTGGTGATGCTGCCGACGCGCTGCCTCATGTCGGGCCTGACGGGGCGGCCGGTCCGGACATCGGCGACCCCGGAGGCCCCGCGCCAGACCTGACCGGCATCGCGCACCTCGGCGTACACCCCCGGGATTCCCGCGCGGTGGACGCCGTCCAGGGCGGACTTCAGCTCCGCGGGAGCGGAAGTCGCGTGGGGCGCGGGAGCTGCCGCCGCCGTTCCCGCACAGACACTCAGCGCGGCCACGCTTGCACATACCGCCATTCGGATCTTCAACACGTCCGTCCCTTTCACGATCGGTGAGTTGCTCGGCGAGCTGACGACCGGGGGCCCTCCCCCTGCCGGCCGACGTCCGCGGCTCATCGGGCGAGGCCGCGGCGCAGGGCTGCGGCGAGTTCGGCGTTCTGGCGCTGCGAGACCTCGGCGGACAGGATCGCCTGGGACCCGTGGAAGGTGCCGGGCCACTGGTGCAGCTCGACGGACACGCCCGCCTGCAGCAGGCGCCGGGCGTAGTCGATGTCCTCGTCGCGGTTCGGGTCGAACTCCGCGGTGGCGATGTAGGCGGGGGGCAGCCCGGACAGGTCGGCGGCCCGCGCCGGCGCGCCGTACGGGGTGGCGGGCCGGGAGCCGAGGTAGTGCCGCCAGGCCGTGGCGATCTGGTCGCGGTTGAACCAGGGCGTGTCGGTGAAGTTCCGCGCCGACCACGTCTCCTGACGGTCGTCCAGTCCCGGCTGGTTGAGCAGTTGGAAGCGGATGGCGGGCCCCTGCTCGTCACGTGCCCGCAGCGCGGTCGCGGCGGCGAGGTTCGCGCCGGCGCTGTGTCCGCCGACCGCGATCCGTGCCGGGTCGACGCCGAGTTCGTCCGCGTGCCCGGCCGTCCAGTTCAGTACGGCGTAGGCGTCGTCCAGGGCGGCGGGGAACGGGTGCTCGGGCGCCAGCCGGTAGCCCACCGAGATCACCACCGCCCCGGAGAGGTCCGCGATCCGGGCGGCCCAGGGATGCTCGGTGTCCAGGTCGCCGAAGACCCCGCCGCCGCCGTGCAGCCAGACGACGGCTCCTCGGGCCCCGTCCGGGCGGTAGATCCGCACCGGCACGTCCGGGTCGGCGGACACGGTGCGGTCCTCGACCTCCATGTCCGAGGTGTCCGGCGCCGGCGCCGCCGCGGCGCGCTCGGCGAAGGTCTTGCGTGCGGTGACCGGGTCGCTCAGGTCGATCGGAGCGAGCAAGGGTATGAATGCTTCGAGTTCGGGATCCATGACGCCCATCCTCGCGGCCCCCGCCCGGGCGGGTCGTCCGCCGTCCGTCGCGCATCGCGCCCCCATCGCGCGCCGATCGGCGCACCGGCCGGTGCCTATCCTTGCGTCATGGAGGCACTGGCCGTACGGCTGTCGGGACTCGATTCGTACGCCGAGGGTGCGATCCGCGTCGTCGCGTTCTACGACACGCTGATGCGCCGGCGCGTCGATCTCCCGGCGCTCGCCCGGGCTTCGGCGGGCCTGGCCGAATGCGTGGCGGGCTTCCGGCTCCACGGCACGGGGCGGGTGGTCCGGGTCGCGCCCGACGGCGGGCAGGTGTCCGCCCCGCCGCCCGCCGCGTCCTCCACGGCGCCGATCACCCTGGACGAGGAGGAGATCGGCGTGGTGTGGCTGGAGCGCCCCGGCCCGCCGAACCCGCTCGACGACGTGCTCCTGGACCGGCTCGCCCTCGCCGCCGCGGCGGTCGTCGAACGGTACGGCCCCGCCGCCACCACCATGGCCGACCCCGCGCTCGTCGAACTGGCGATCAGCTCCGACGGTGACGAGGCGGCCCGGGCCCGGGCGTTGCGGCTGCTGGGCTTCACCGCCGGCCTGCCGGTCCGCGCCGTCGCCGTACGGTCGCGGCTGCCGCTCGAGCGGATCGGCGCCCTGGTGTGCCCGGCCCGCCCGGTGAAGGCGGCATCGGTCGCCGGCGTGGGCGTCATCCTGGCCACCGCCGTCGACGCGGCCCGGTTTCCGGCGGACGTGCGCGCGGGCATCGGCGCCGCCGGGAGCCCCGACCGCTCCTGGCGGCAGGCCCGCACCGCCCTGCGCTTCACCACCTCACGCGAACCCGTCGTCCGCCACGACGACCTGGGTGCGCTGGCGCTGCTGGCCGACGTACCCCGGGGCGCCGCGCGCGAGAACACGGACGTGGCCGCTGTCGCGCGCCTGGCCGCCCACCCGGAGGATCTGGCGACGCTGGACGCCTACTGCGCCACCGGCTCCCTGCGCCGGGCCGCCGATCTCCTCCACCTGCACCACAGCAGCGTCGCCCGCCGGATCGACCAGATCGCGAAGACCCTGGGGATCGACTTCACCGAGCCCGCGGGCCTGCAGCGGGCCGCGCTCGCCCTCACCGCCTGGCGCCTGCTCGACGACTGAGCCGCCGCTGCGACGGCCGGGAGGGCCGGGGCTTCCCCTGGCGCCTCAGACCCGATTCGGCCGATCCGCAGCGCCGGGTGCTGCTCGTCGCGGCGCGGCTCCCGACCTCCTCGGCAGGGGCCGCACGGGCGCCGCCGGGCCGGGAGCCGGCGGCTGCGCCGCAGGCCACGGGCCCGGCCGGGGGGCGCCGGTCCGTCGGCGGGGTGCACCCGGCGCGTTGCGCCGCGCGCGTGCGCCCCGGGCCTCGCGCCGTACCGTGACGGCCGAATGGCGATCGTGTGACAGCAGGGGCCATGGACATGACGTGAGCGATCACGGGTGAATACGGTCGAGCGACAAGACCTGGAACCGACCTACCTCCCCTACCACTTGGAGTCATTCGTGCACCGCAAAGTCATCGCCCCGAGCGTGCTCGCCGCTTCCCTGCTGCTGGTGATCCCGGCGTCGGCGGCGAGTGCCGGTCCGGGTGCCCCGGGTATCGGCGACCCCTACTACCCGGCCAGCGGCAACGGCGGATACGACGTGTCCCACTACGACCTGCGCCTGCAGTACCAGCCGAAGACGGACCTGCTCGAAGGCACCGCCACCCTCCTCGCCACCGCCAAGCAGGACCTGTCCCGCTTCAACCTCGACTTCGGCCTTCAGGTCAGGGAGATCCGCGTCAACGGCGCCAAGGCGAAGTTCGCCACCTCCGGCGCCCACGAGCTGGAGGTCACCCCGGCGAAGCCGCTGGCGCGCAACACCCCGCTGACCGTCGTCGTCAAGTACGCCGGGAAGCCCTCCGAGTTCAAGGTGGACGGCTGGACGGCCTGGCAGCGCACGCCCGACGGCGGTGTGGCGGCGCAGGAGCCCGACTCGGCGGTCTGGTGGTTCCCCAGCAACGACCACCCCCTGGACAAGGCCACCTTCGACGTCTCCGTCAACGTTCCCGACGGCACCCAGGCGATCAGCAACGGCGTGCTCCAGTCGCAGACCTCGCGGCTCGGCTGGACCCGGTACAACTGGCGCTCCAACAAGCCGCAGGCGACCTACCTCGCCACCCTCGCCGTCGGCAAGTTCGACATCACCACCGACAGGACGGCGAGCGGGCTGCCGATCGTCAACGCCTACAGCAAGGACCTCGGCGACAACGCGGGCGCGGCGCGGGCGAGCGTGGAGCGCACCGGCGAGGTCACCGAGTGGCTGGAGGGGGTGTTCGGACCGTACCCCTTCAACGCGCTCGGCGGCTACGTGCCGAACGTGAACGCCGGCTACGCGCTGGAGACCCAGACCCGGCCGTTCTACGGTCCGCGCCAGTTCCAGAACGGCGCCAACGTCTCGGTGGTCGTGCACGAGCTGGCCCACCAGTGGTACGGCGACAGCGTGTCCGTCGAAGGCTGGAAGGACATCTGGATCAACGAGGGCTTCGCCCGCTACAGCCAGTGGCTGTGGTCGGAGAAGGAGGGCGAGGGCACCGCGCAGGAGCTCGCCGACTGGGCCTACGCGCTGCGCCCGGCGGAGGACGCGTTCTGGCAGGTCAAGCCGGGTGACCCGGGTCCGGAGAACCAGTTCCACGGGGCCGTCTACGACCGTGGCGCCATCGCCCTGCAGGCGCTGCGCAACGAGATCGGCGACGAGAAGTTCTTCCAGATCCTCAAGGGCTGGCCGACCGAGCGCGCCTACGGCAACGCCAAGGTCGGGGACTTCGTGCGCTACGCGGAGAAGGTCTCGGCCAAGCCACTGGCCCAGCTGTTCGAGACCTGGCTCTACACCCCGGGCAAGCCGGAGGCCTCGGCCCTGAACCCGGCGGCCGCGAAGCCGGCGGCCCGCTCGGCGCAGTCCGCCCCGGCGAAGCCCGCCGCGGAGCCGAAGTCCTGGAAGAAGATCGCGCAGACCAACACGATCCACGACACCGCGCACGGCTCCGAGCCCGGCCACCGGCACTGAGTCCGCGCCGGCCCGCACCACGCGCGGCCCCCGCATCCGGCGGGGGCCGCGCGTGCCGGGTTGGTCAGCGGCCTCCGGCACGCCATGCGGCCCGCGCCCGGTAGGCGATCGGCAGGTACCGCAACCGCTCCGGCAGCAGCGGTACGAGGAGCCGCACGGCCGTGCTGAACCTGCGCAGCCTGCGCTCCCGGGCCGGGCTCCACTCCAGCCCGAGCACGGCCCGCGCCTCGGGCGGCATGTACCCGACGGTGACGAAGGCCCGCAGGTGCAGGAACGCCGCCCGCAGGACGGGCCAGGTGAGCCGCAGCAGCACGCGTACGGCGAGGGAACCGGCCTCGGGCCGGGGCAGCGGCACATCGGTGGCGACCAGCTCGCGGGCGACCTTGGTGGGTTCGATCTCCTCGGCGAGCATCCGGCCCCAGTACGTCCAGTACTCCTCGATGGTCTGCGGCATGTCCCGGTCGTGTATGCCGAGGATCCGCCCCACCTGCAGCCACTCCCGGTAGAGCTGCCGCTCCTGGGCCGGGGTGAAGCGGCGCAGCAGGTAGCGCCCGGCGTACAGGTAGACGGGGAAGCCGGTGGCGTGCACCCAGGAGTAGCAGGCGGGGTCGAGGGAGTGGTAGCGCCGGCCTCGGGTGTCGGTGCCCTGGATCTCCTTGTGCAGGCGGCGGACCCGGCGGCCCTCCTCGGCGGCTTCCTCCCCGCCGTACACCCACAGCTGGACCGAGCGCAGCGAGCGCTCGCCGCGGCCCCAGGGGTCGGTGCGGAACACGGAGTACTGGTCGACGCCGGCCCCGATCGCGGGGTGGGCGACCTGCAGGGTGAAGGCGGCGGGCAGCATCAGCAGGGCCCGTACGTCGCCGGCGATGGTCCAGAGCACCCCGCCGGGGGGCGGCGGCTCGGGATCCGTGCGGGGGCGCGCGGCGCGGCCTTCGAATGCGTGGGCTGCCGTTCTTTCCATGGCACCAGTATGCGAGAGCCAGATGGCCCCGAGCCGGACAGAAAGTCGCTGCACGGGTGTTACCCAGAGGTAACCGCGGCTGCTTGGATGACGGAGCCGATCTTCCCGCAGGAATGATGGAGTCCCCCATGCCGCAGAACTCCCCCCGTCGCCACCGCGCCGCCGCCGCGGCCGTGGCGGCGGTCGCCGCCGGCGCCCTGGCCGCCGCCTCCGCGCCCGCCGCCACGGCCGCGGAGGGCGCCACCGCCCCGCGGCTCAGCGTCCTGTCGTACAACGTGTTCCTGATGAGCAAGAACCTCTACCCGAACTGGGGCCAGGACCACCGGGCCGCGGAGATCCCCAAGGCCTCCTTCTACCAGGGCCACGACGTGGTGGTGCTCCAGGAGGCCTTCGACAACGGCGCGTCGGACGCGCTGAAGGCCAATTCGGCCGCGCAGTACCCGTACCAGACCCCGGTCGTCGGCCGCAGCAGGAGCGGCTGGGACGCGACGGGCGGCGCGTACTCCTCCACCACCCCGGAGGACGGCGGCGTCACGGTCCTGAGCAAGTGGCCGATCGTCCGCAAGGAGCAGGTGGTCTTCAAGGACGCCTGCGGCGCCGACTGGTGGTCCAACAAGGGCTTCGCCTACGTGGTGCTGAACGTGAACGGCGCGAAGGTGCACGTGGTCGGCACCCACGCCCAGTCCACCGACCCGGGCTGCGGCGCGGGCGAGGCGGCGGACATGCGCGCCCGCCAGTTCCGCGCGATCGACGCCTTCCTGGACGGGAAGAACATCCCGGCGAACGAGCAGGTCATCGTGGCGGGCGACCTGAACGTCGACTCGCGCACGCCCGAGTACGCCGCCCTGCTCGCCAACGCCGACCTGGCGGGCACCGACACGCGCACGGGCCACCCGTACTCCTTCGACACCGCGCTGAACTCGATAGCGAACTACCGCTACCCCACCGACCCGCGCGAGGACCTGGACTACGTCCTCCACCGCAAGGGCAACGCCCGTCCGGCGGGCTGGGAGAACAACGTCGTCAAGGAGCAGTCGGCGCCCTGGACGGTCTCCAGCTGGGGCACCTCCTACACCTACACCAACCTCTCCGACCACTACCCGCTGATCGGCCGCTAGCGGCCGCGCACCGCACCCGGTCCGTCCCCCCGGGTGCGGTGCGTCCGCTCAGCCCGTCACGGCGCCTCGTACGGCTCCTCGTACAGTCCGTCGATCAGTGCGCCGTACTTGTCACGGATCACGCGGCGGCGGAGCTTGAGCGAGGGGGTGAGCTCCCCGGTGTCGGGACCCCACTCCTCGGTCAGCAGCCGGTACCGCTTGATCTGCTCCGTCCGGTTGAGCCGGGCGTTGGCCGCCTCGACCGCGCGGGCGATCTCCTCCCGGACCGCCGGGTGCGCGGCGAGCCCGGCCGGGGTGTCGGGCCCGATGCCCCGGGCGGCGGCCCAGACCGGCGCCAGTTCGGGGTCCAGGACCAGCAGGGCGACGAGGTAGGACCGGCCGTCGCCGTGGACCATGGCCTGGCCGATCAGGGGGTGCTCCTTGACGGTGTTCTCCACCAGCGCCGGCGAGACGTTCTTGCCGTTCGAGGTGATGATCAGTTCCTTCTTGCGGTCGGTCAGCCAGAGGAACCCGTCCTCGTCGAGCCGGCCCACGTCCCCGGTCGGGAACCAGCCCTCGGCGTCGGAGGCGCTCTCCACCGTGCCGTCCGGCCGCAGATAGCCGCCGAAGACGGTCGCACCGCGGGTGAGGATCTCCCCGTCCTCGGCGAGCCTCAGCTCCAGCCCCTCGATCGGGCGGCCCACCGAGCCCAGCCGGAAGCCGTCCGGACTGTTGACCGTGCACACGCCGGCCGTCTCGGTGAGCCCCCAGGCGTCCATGATCGTGACGCCCCAGCCGGCCCAGAAACGGACCACGTCGATCGGCATCGGCGCGGTGGCACTGGCCGTCCAGACCAACCGGTCCAGGCCGGCCATGCGCAGCAGCGGATCCAGCACCTGCTCCTTCGCCCCGGCGTACGAGGCTTCGAGCGCGGCCGGCACCTCCTCGCCGCGCTCCCGGTGGCCGGCCCGGGCGCGGGCCAGGTCGTTAGCCGCCTCGATGGCCGCGCGCTGCGCCTCGGGGAGCTGTGCGAGGACCGCGCGGACCGAGGCGGCGAGCTTCTCCCACACCCGGGGCACGCCGAAGAACTGCACCGGGTGCAGTTCGCGGACCGCCCCCGCCACGGCGGTCGGGTCGGCGCACAGCCGTACGTGCGCGGCCCGCAACAGGGGCAGGTAGATGCCGAGGACCCGCTCGGCGATGTGCGCGAAGGGCAGGTAGCAGAGGTGCTCGGCGTGCTCGGGCAGGTCGACGTGCCGGTCGAGGCGGATCGCCTGGAGCATGAGGTTGCGGTGGGTCAGCCGCACGCCCTTGGGGTCGCCGGTGGTGCCGGAGGTGTAGACGACGGTCAGCGGGTCTTCGGGGCGCGTCTCCTGCCAGGCCTTCTCGAAGGCGTCGGCGCGGTGGATCCGGGCCCCGCTGGCGTGCAGGGAGCCGTACGTGGAGTGCCCGCCCGCGTCGGCGGCCTCGGCCACGACGAGGCGTTCCAGGGGCACGCCCGGGTCGGCCAGCAGCGGCTCCCACCGGGAGAGTTCGCGGGCGCCCTCGACGACGGCGACCCTGGCCCGGCTGTGGCGGGCGATGTGGGCGATCTGCTCGGGCGCGGAGGTCCCGTACACGGTGACGGGCACGGCGCCGAGGTGGACGAGGGCGAGGTCGCTGAGCCAGTGCTCCGGACGGTTGCCCATCATCATCAGGACGTGCTCGCCGCGCTCGACACCGAGGGCGGCGTAGCCGGAGGCGAGGACGGCCACCTTGCGGCGGACCTCGCTCCAGGTGAGGGTCGCCCATGCGGCGGAGCCGGGGCCGGCGCGCCACGAGAGGGCGGGCAGTTCCCCGTACTCGGCGGCGTTGCGGGCCAGCAGGGCGGGGAGGGTGATCTCTTCGGGTTGTCCGGGCAGTCGCAGGTTCGTGGTCATGGGCAGCTCCTGGCCGTTTCACATCGTTGGTGCGACAGCAATACTGTTGAACCCAAGCTGTGGAGCAGAGAGCGAGGCGCAGACGATGGCCGACCAGGCAACCGAGCCGATGCTCACCGTCGACGAACTGGCGGCCAGGGCGGGCGTCACCGTGCGCACCGTACGGTTCTACAGCACCCGCGGGCTTTTGCCCCCTCCCGTGATCGGTCCTCGTCGGGTGGGGCACTACGGGCCGGAGCACCTGTCCCGGCTGGCCCTGATCGAGGAGCTCCAGCACCAGGGGATGACCCTGTCCGCCATCGAGCGCTATCTGGACGCGCTGCCCGACGACCTGAGCGCGCACGACCTGGCGATCCACCGCGCGATGGTGGCCAGCTGGGCCCCGGACGCGGCCCAGGAGGTCTCGCGCGAGGAGCTGGAGAAGCGGGCCGGGCGGAGCCTGTCGGACACCGACGTCCGGCGGCTGACCGCGATGAACGTGCTCGGCGCCTCGGGCGACGGGTTCCGGGTGGACGTGGGGCTGCTGCGGCTGGGGGTCGCGCTGCTCGACGTGCCGATCGCGCACGAGACGATCCTGACGGCGCGCAAGGTGCTGATGGAGCACACCAGGTCGGCCGCGCACGAGCTGACGGCGCTGTTCCGGGACGAGGTGTGGGGCCCGTTCACGCGGGACGAGAGCGATCCCGAGCGGGTGGAGTCGATGAAGGCCCTGTCGGCGCACATGCAGCCGATGGTGGTCCAGGCCCTGGTGACGGCCTTCCAGCGGTCCCTGCGCGAGGAATTGAGGGCCGCGTTCGTGTCCGGCGAGACAACCGGCGGGCCATAGCTGCAGCCGAAAGCCCTGCTTTGGCGGGGCCGGCGCGTTCTCAGTACGCTGGAGAGGAGTCTTTGCGCCCGCCGGCCCCTGCTCTGAGCGGGTCGGCCCCAGCGGCCCCAGCGGATTCTGCCGCTCAAGGTGGCGGCCACCCCTGCACGCAACGGGCAGGTGTTTCCATGGACCTCAACACCATCACCGAAGTCGTCCGGCGGCCGTCCGACCGGCCGGGCACGGCCTGGCGCGAGGGCGATGCCTGGCTCGCGGGCGGGACGTGGCTGTTCTCCGCCGAGCAGCCGGACCTGCGCCGGCTGCTCGACCTGACGGCGCTGGGCTGGGATCCCCTCGTCCCGAGCGGCGCGGGCCTCGAGATCGGCGCCACGTGCACCATCCGGGACCTGTACGCCTTCGTACCGCCGGCCGACTGGACCGCAAGCCCTCTGCTCGCGCAGGGCTGCGAGGCGTTCCTGTCCTCGTTCAAGGTCTGGAGCGCGGCGACCGTGGGAGGGAACATCTGCATGTCCCTGCCCGCCGGCCCCATGATCACGCTGACGGTCGCGCTGGAGGCCGAGTACGAGCTGTGGGCTCCCGACGGGTCCGAGCGCACGGTCGGCGCCCTCGACTTCGTCACCGGGAACCACCGGAACGTCCTTGCTCCCGGGGAAATCCTGCGGCGCATCGGCATTCCGGCACGCGCCCTGCGCAAGCGCACCGCGCACCGCCGCTTCGCCCTGACCCGGCTCGGCCGTTCGACGGTCTTCCTCATCGGCACGCAGACGCCGGGAACGGGGGACCTGCTGCTCACCGTCACGGCCGGCACCACGCGCCCCGTGCGCCTCGCGTTCGACACCATGCCCGATGCCCGCACCCTGCAGGAGAGCATCAACGTCCTTCCCGCCGACGTCTGGTTCGCCGACCCCAACGGAACCCCGGACCACCGTCGCCACCTGACCCTGCACTTCGCCGAAGAGATCCGCCACGAACTCATGGCTGGGGGCCCGGCATGACCTACACCGTGAACGGCAGGAGCTTCGCCGAAGAACCGGACCCCGGCCAGTGTCTGCGCACCTTCCTGCGCGCGCTCGGCCACTTCGGTGTCAAGAAGGGCTGTGACAGCGGCGACTGCGGTGCGTGCACCGTGTGGCTGGACGGCACTCCGGTGCACAGCTGCATCACCCCCGCCTTCCGCGCGGAAGGCCACGAGGTGACCACGATCGAGGGTCTCGGATCACCCGGCGACCTGCATCCCGCGCAGCGCCGGTTCCGGGACGCCCCGGGGTTCCAGTGCGGTTTCTGCACCGCAGGGATGATCATGACGTCGGCGGCGTTCACCGAGGCCCAGAAGGCGGACCTGCCGCGGGCGTTGAAGGGCAATCTCTGCCGTTGCACCGGCTACCGGGCGATCGAGGACGCGGTGAAGGGCGTCGCCGGTGTGCAGACGGCCAGGCCGGGACGGGCCGTCGGAACAAGCGTCGGCGCGCCGGCGGCCGACGACGTGGTGACCGGGCGCGCCGAATTCACGATGGACACCCACATGGAAGGCATGCTGCACCTCAAAGTGCTGCGCTCGCCCCACGCTCACGCCCGCATCGTCTCGATCGACAAGACCGCCGCGCTCGCGGTCCCGGGCGTGCACCGCGTCTACACCTGGGAGGACGTGCCGCGCAGGCGCTTCACCACGGCGATCCACACCGACCACCTCGTCGATCCGGACGACACCTACATCCTCGACCACACGGTCCGCTTCGTCGGCCAGCGCGTCGTCGCGGTGCTCGCCGACTCGGTCGGGGCGGCCGAGGAGGGCTGCCGGAAGGTGGCCGTGGAGTACGAGGTCCTGCCGGCGGTCTTCGACCCCGAGCAGGCCATGGCCGACGGGGCACCGCAACTGCACGGTTCGGAGGACCCGTTCGCCCGCGACTACGTCCACAACCTCCTGCTGGAGATCCACTCGCACATCGGCGATGTCGATGCGGGCTTCGCCGCGGCCGACGTGATCCACGAGGGCACGTACTCCTCGCCCCGCGTGCAGCACGCACACTTGGAGACCCACGGTTCGATCGCGTGGATGGAGGACGGGCGGCTGAACGTCCGCACCAGTTCGCAGTCTCCGTCGATCGCGAAGGTCAAGCTGGCCTACCTGTTCGCGCTGCGCCCGGACCAGCTCCGCGTGTTCTGCAAGCGCGTCGGCGGCGGTTTCGGCGGCAAGCAGGAGGTCATCTCGGAGGACCTGGCCGCGCTCGCCGCCCTGGACACCGGGCGGCCCGTCTGCTTCGAGTACACGCGCGAGGAGGAGTTCACCACCGCTTCGCCCCGGCATCCGATGAAGCTGACGGTCAAGCTCGGTGCCACGTCGGACGGCAGGCTCACCGCGTTCCAGGTCCGCAACGTGTCGAACACGGGCGCCTACGGCAACCACGGCGGCGAGACGCTGTACGCGGGCGGCGCCGCCGTCATGCTCTACCGCTGCCCCAACAAGAAGTACGACGCCTTCTCCGTCTACACGAACACCGTGCCGAGCGGCGCGCTGCGCGGTTACGGGATGACCCAGCCGGCCTTCGCCGTGGAATCGGCGATGGACGAACTGGCCCTCGCCCTGCACATGGATCCGCTCGAACTGCGACGCCGCAACATCGTGCGCCCGGGCGAGCCGCTCGTCGCGCTGCACGACGGGCCCGACGACGTGGTGTTCCACGAGGACGGGCTCGGCAAGTGCATCGACCTCGTGGCCGGTGAGCTGGCCCGTACGGCCGGCCAGCCCTCCCCCGGCCCCGGGTGGCTCGTCGGGGTCGGCGTCGCGAGTTCCCTGCACGAGACCGCGCCCCCGACCGAGCACATCTCCGAGGCCTGGCTCACGCTCGGCGACGACCTCGTATACGAGCTGGCCGTCGGCACCGTCGAATTCGGGGAGGGCACCTCGACCGCGCACGTCCAGATCGCGGCCGGCCAGCTGGGTACGACACCGTCGCGGATCCGGCTGGTGCAGTCCGACACCGACCGCACGGGGTTCGACACCGGCGCCTTCGCGAGTGCCGGACTCTTCGTGGCGGGCAACGCGGTCCTGCGGGCGGCCGACGCGGTGCGCGACCGCATCCTGGACTTCGCCGCCACGCACACGGGCGTCCACGTCGTGATGTGCTCGATGGACGACGACGACGTCGTCTGCGGCGACCAGCGCGTCTCGCTGGCCACGCTCGTCGCCGAGGCGCGGGCGCGCGGCATCCGGTTCACGGCCGCCCGCAAGGCGTACGGCTCGCCCCGCAGCCTCACCTCCAATACGCAGGGCTTCCGCATCGCCGTCCACGAGGTGACGGGTGAGATCCGTGTCCTGTACAGCGTCCAGGCGGCCGACGCCGGTGTGCTCATCAACCCGGAACAAGTCCGGGGACAGGTGGAGGGCGGTGTCGCCCAGGGCATCGGATTCGCACTGACCGAGAACTTCCAGATCGACGCTGACGGCGTCGTGTCCAACCCGAACCTCCGCAACTACCGCATCCCCGCCTACGCCGACGTCCCCCGCACCGACGTGCTCCTGGTGGGCTCGTCGGACTCCGTCGGAGCCATGCGGTCGAAGGGAATGGCGGAGTGCTGCATCAACCCGGTGGCCCCCGCGCTGGCGAACGCGCTCCGCGACGCCACCGGCGTCCGCTACCGCGAGCTGCCCCTCACTCCGGAACGGATCTACGGCCGGCTCGTCGAGAGCAGGTCGGCGCGGACGGGCACGGCACGATGACGACCGACCGGCAGGCGGACGCCGCGGCGACGGTCATCATCGGCCGGAAGGTCCGCCCCGGCATGGAGCAGGCGTACGAGAAATGGCAGGAGGAGGTCAACGCCGCGGCCGCCCGCTACGCCGGTCACCTCGGCGCCGAGGTGACCAAGCCGACCGCCTTGCAGCCCGACTGGGTGATCGTCTACCGGTTCGACTCGGTGGCCCATCTGCAGGCGTGGATGAACGGCGCGACCAGGCAGAGGCTCCTCGACGTCGGCGCGCACTACTTCGACGGTCCCGCCACCCAGCAGGTGATCAGCGGCGGCACACAGCCGACGGACCCGCTCGTGACCGTGGTGGTGAGCCACCGAGTCCACCCGGACAACGTCGACGACTTCCTTGCGTGGCAGGAGCGCATGAGCCAGGAGGAGAGCAAGTTCGAAGGGTTTCGCGGAACGGAGATATTCCGCCCCGTCGAAGGCCTTCAGGACGAGTGGACCACCCTGTACCGCTACGACAATGCCGAACACCTCGACGCCTGGCTGACGTCGGCGAAGCGACGGGAGATACTCGCCGAGGGGGAGAAGTTCGACGACTTCAGACTGCGCACGATCGACAACTCGTTCGGCAGTTGGTTCGCCTTCGAGGAGAACGGCAGGGAGGCCCCGCCGCCCTCGGAGACCAAGACCGCCATCGCGGTCTGGGTCGGCCTGTACCCGACCGTCGTGCTGCTGACGCTCGCCCTGCATCCGCTGGGCATGCCGCTCTGGTTCGGGCTGCTCGTGGGCAACCTGCTGTCGAGCTTCATCATGAGCTTCTTCACGATGCCCCACTACGTGAACCGGCTGCTCAGGCGGTGGCTGTGGCCCCCGCCGGACGAACCGTCCGCCAGGAGCAACCTTGTCGGCGGCGGCATCGTCGCCGGGCTGCTCCTGTTCTGGGCCGTCGTCTTCTACCTCATGACGCAGGTGTTCTGGACGCTGCCCTGACCCGGGGCCACGGAGGAGGGTGGCGGGCCGGGAGCAAGCCGGCCCGCCACCCCTGTCACCGCTCTAGTCGCTGTACGTCTCGCCCCGCTCGGCCTTCGCGACGAGCGACGCCGGCGGGGTGAAGCGCTCGCCGTACTTCTCGGCGAGCTCGCGGGCGCGGGCGACGAAGCCGGGCAGGCCGCCCTCGTAGCCGTTGATGTACTGGATCACGCCGCCGGTCCAGGCCGGGAAGCCGATGCCCATGATGGAGCCGATGTTGGCGTCGGCGATCGAGGTGAGGACGCCCTCGTCGAGGCAGCGCACGGTGTCGACCGCCTCCGAGAAGAGCATCCGCTCCTTCATGTCCTCGAAGGGGATGTCGGCGTCCGGCTCGGCGAAGTGCTCGCGCAGGCCCGGCCAGATGCGGGCGCGCTTGCCCGCCTCGTCGTACTCGTAGAAGCCGGCCCCGCCGCTGCGGCCCGGGCGGCCGAACTCGTCGACCATCCGGTCGATGACGGTGTCGGCCGGGTGCTCGGTCCAGGCCCGGCCCTCGGCCTCGAAGGCCTTGCGGGTCTCGTTTCGGATCTTGCGCGGCAGGGTCAGGGTGAGCTCGTCCATCAGGGAGAGCACCTTGGCCGGGTAGCCGGCCTGGGCCGCGGCCTGTTCGACCGAGGCGGGCTCGATGCCCTCGCCGACCATGGCCACGCCCTCGTTGATGAACTGGCCGATGACGCGCGAGGTGAAGAAGCCGCGCGAGTCGTTGACCACGATCGGCGTCTTGTTGATCTGGCGGACCAGGTCGAAGGCGCGGGCGATGGCCTCGTCCCCGGTCTGCTCCCCCTTGATGATCTCGACCAGCGGCATCTTGTCGACGGGCGAGAAGAAGTGCAGCCCGATGAAGTCGGCGGGCCGCTTCACGCCCTCCGCGAGGCCGGAGATCGGCAGGGTGGAGGTGTTGGAGCACAGCAGCGCGTCGGGAGCGATGACGTCCTGGATCTCCTGGAACACCTTGTGCTTGAGGGCGGTGTCCTCGAAGACGGCCTCGATGACGGCGTCGCAGCCCGCCAGGTCTGCGACCTCCGCGGTCGGGGTGATCCGGGCGAGCAGTTCGGTGCGCTGGGCCTCGGTGCTCCGGCCGCGGGAGACGGCCTTGTCGAGGAGCTTCTCGGAGTACGCCTTGCCCTTGGCGGCGGCCTCGGCGCTGACGTCCTTCAGCACCACCTCGATGCCCGCGCGGGCGCAGGAGTAGGCGATTCCGGCGCCCATCATCCCGGCGCCGAGGACGGCGACCTTGCGGACCTGACGCGGCTCGACCCCCTGGGGGCGGCTGCGGCCCGCGTTGACGGCCTGAAGGTCGAAGAAGAAGGCCTGGATCATGTTCTTGGCGGTCTGCCCGGTGACCAGCTCGGTGAAGTAGCGGGCCTCGATGGTCAGCGCGGTCTCGAAGTCCACCTGGGCGCCCTCGACGGCGCAGGCCAGGATGTTGCGCGGCGCCGGGTACGGGGCGCCGTTCAGCTGCTTCTTCAGGTTGGCCGGGAAGGCCGGGAGGTTGGCGGCGAACTTCGGGTTCGACGGGGTGCCGCCGGGGATCCGGTAGCCGGGTACGTCCCAGGGCTGCTTCGACTCCGGGTTCGCGTCGATGAAGGCGCGGGCCTTGGCGAGCATCTCCTCGGGGGTGGCGGCCAGTTCGTGGACCAGGCCGTTCTCCAGGGCGCGCTTCGGGTTGTACTGGGTGCCCTGGAGCAGCACCTTGAGCAGCGCGTCGGCGATGCCCATCAGGCGGACGGTGCGCGTGACGCCGCCGCCCGCCGGGAGGAGGCCGAGGGTGACCTCGGGCAGGCCGATCTTGGAGCCGGGGGCGTCGAGGGCGACGCGGTGGTGGGAGGCGAGACAGATCTCGTAACCGCCGCCCAGGGCCGCGCCGTTGATGGCGGCGACGACCGGCTTGCCGAGGGTCTCGATGCGGCGCAGCGAGCGCTTGATGGCGGTGCCGGTGTCGAAGGCGAGCTGCGCGTGCTCGGGGCGCAGCCGGATCATGTCCTTGAGGTCGCCGCCCGCGAAGAAGGTCTTCTTGGCGGAGGTGTAGATGATGCCGCGGATGGAGTCCTTCTCGGCCTCGGCGCGGTCGGCGATCGCCGCGATCGAATCCTTGAAGGCCTGGTTCATCGTGTTGGCGGACTGGCCCGGGTCGTCGAGGGTCAGGGTGACGACGCCGGTCTCGTCCTGTTCCCAGCGGATCGTGGTGGACTCGCTCATGGTCACTGCTTTCGTTTCGGAAGGTCCGGGGGGCGGGGATACAGGACGGTTCAGAGTCGCTCGACGATGGTGGCGACGCCCATGCCGCCGCCGACGCAGAGGGTGACGAGGCCGTAGCGCTTGTCCTGGCGCTCCAGCTCGTCGACGATCGTGCCGAGGATCATCGCGCCGGTGGCGCCGAGCGGGTGGCCGAGCGCGATGGCGCCGCCGTTGACGTTGACCTTGTCGAGGGACAGGCCCATGTCCTTGACGAAGCGCAGTACGACACCGGCGAACGCCTCGTTGATCTCGACCAGGTCGATGTCGTCGATGGTCAGACCGGCCTTGGCGAGGGCCTTGCGGGTGGCGGGGGCCGGGCCCGTGAGCATGATGGTGGGCTCGGAGCCGGAGACGGCCGCCGAGACGATGCGGGCGCGCGGGGTGAGGCCGTTTCGCTCCCCCGCCTCGCGGGAGCCGATCGCGACGAGCGAGGCGCCGTCGACGATGCCCGAGGAGTTGCCCGCGTGGTGGACGTGGTCGATCTTCTCGACCCAGTGGTACTTCTGCAGCGCGACGGCGTCGAAGCCGCCCAGCTCGCCGATGTCCGCGAAGGACGGCTTGAGCTTGGCGAGGGTGTCGGCGGTGGTGCCGGGGCGGACGAACTCGTCGTGGTCCAGGACGATCAGGCCGTTGCGGTCGGTGACCGGGACGACCGACTTGGCGAAGCGTCCGTCCTTGATGGCGGCGGCGGCGCGCTCCTGCGAGAGGGCCGCGTACTCGTCCACGTCGCGCCGGGAGAATCCCTCGATCGTGGCGATCAGGTCGGCGCCGATGCCCTGCGGGACGAAGTTGACGTCCCAGTTCGTCATCGGGTCGTTGAACCAGGCGCCGCCGTCCGAGGCCATCGGGACGCGGGACATGGACTCCACGCCGCCCGCCAGGACCAGGTCCTCCCAGCCGGAACGGACCTTGGCGGCGGCCAGGTTGACGGCCTCCAGCCCGGAGGCGCAGAAGCGGTTCTCCTGTACGCCGGCCACGGTGTCCGGGAGACCGGCGGCGATGGCCGCGATCCGGGCGATGTCGGAGCCCTGGTCGCCGACCGGGCCGACGACGCCCAGCACGATGTCGTCGATGGTGGCGGGATCCAGGCCGGGGTTGCGCTCGCGCAGGGCGTGGACGAGTCCGACGACGAGATCGATCGGCTTGGTGCCGTGCAGGGCGCCATTGGCCTTGCCGCGGCCGCGCGGGGTGCGGATCGCGTCGTATACGTAAGCTTCGGTGCTCACTGGTCAAGCCTTTCGGGAGGTCTGGGTCTTAGCCGAGGAGGGAGCGGCCGATGATCTCTTTCATGATCTCGGTCGTGCCGCCGTAGATGGTCTGGATGCGGCCGTCGGTGAAGGCGCGCGCGACCCGGTATTCGGTCATGTAGCCGTATCCGCCGTGGAGCTGCAGACAGCGGTCGGCGACGCGCTTCTGCAGCTCGGTGGCCCACCACTTGGCCATCGAGGCGTGCACGTGGTCCAGTTCGCCGTTCGAGTGGTCGGTGATGCACCGGTCGAGGAAGGTCCGGGTGACGGCGACCTCGGTGGCCATCTCCGCGATCTCGAAGCGGATGTGCTGGAGCTTGGACAGCGGGCGGCCGAAGGCCTCGCGCTCCTTCACGTACCGGGTGGTGATCTCCAGCAGGTACTCGGCGGCCGCGATGCCGGCCATCGCGATGCCCATCCGCTCCTGCGCGAGATTGGTCATCAGGTGGACGAAGGCGCCGTTCAGCTCGCCGAGCAGGTTCTCCTTCGGGACGCGTACGTCGTGGAAGAACAGTTCGGCGGTGTCCTGGGACTTCTGGCCGATCTTGTCGAGGTTGCGGCCGCGCTCGAAGCCCTCCGCGCCGCGCTCGACGACCAGCAGCGACAGTCCGTGTGCCCCGCCCTCGGGCGTGGTCTTGGCGACCACGATCACCAGGTCGGCGAGGATGCCGTTGGAGATGAAGGTCTTGGAGCCGTTCAGCACCCAGTGGTCGCCGCGGTCCTCGGCGCTGGTCCGGATGCCCTGGAGGTCGGAGCCCGCCCCCGGCTCGGTCATCGCGATGGCGGTGATGGTCTCCCCGGAGCAGAATCCGGGCAGCCAGCGGTGCTTCTGCTCCTCGGTGGCGAGCGAGGTCAGGTACGGCCCGATGATGTCGTTGTGCAGGCCGATGGCCAGCCCCGGGGCGCCCGCGCGGGTGAACTCCTCGGCGATGACGGCGGCGTAGCGGAAGTCGGTGTTCCCGCCGCCGCCGTACTCCTCGGGGACGGCGAGGCCGAGCAGCCCCTGCCGGCCCGCGGCCCGCCAGGCCTCGCGGCTGACGATGCCGTCCTTCTCCCACTGCTCGTAGTGCGGCAGCACCTCCTTGGTGAGGAAGGTGCGCACGGTCTCGCGGAACGCCTCGTGGTCGGCGTCGAAGATCTGGCGTTTCATCGTTCGGCTCCCTAAAGCCAGTTCTTGACGGTTTCGATCAGCCGGGCGGGCTCGGGGCCGACGGGCGTGACGTTGAGCATGGTGACGCCCGCCTCCCGGAAGGCCTCGACGCGCTCGCGCACGTACCCTTCGGGCCCGCAGAGGGTCATCAGTTCGCAGAACTCGTCCGGTACGGCGGCGGCCGCGTCGCGCTTGCGGCCGGAGAGGTAGAGCTCCTGGATCTTCCGGGCCTCCTCCTCGTAGCCGTAGGCCACGGCGAGGTCGTTGTAGAAGTTCTTGCCGACCGCGCCCATGCCGCCGACGTACAGGGCGATCTGCGGGCGCGCGAGGTCCCGTACGGCGGCCGCGTCCTCGCCGATGGCGAGCAGGCCCCCGGCGACGGTCTGCAGCGGGCCGAGCTCCGGCGCCCGCTTCGCCGCGCCCTCGGCGAGGGGCCCGCCCCACACCGCCGCGGCCTTCTCCGGAAGGAAGAGGGTGGGCAGCCAGCCGTCGGCGATCTCGGCGGTCAGCCGCACGTTGGCCGGGCCGAGCGAGGCGATGTAGACGGGGATCGCGTCGCGCACCGGCCGGGTGAGGATCTTCAGGGGCTTGCCGAGCCCGCTGCCCCGCTCCGGGGGCAGCGGCATGTCGGTGATGCCGTGGTGGTCGATCGTCTCGCGCCGCCAGATGCGGCGGCACAGCTCGACGGTCTCGCGGGTGCGGCCCAGCGGCTTGTCGTACGGCTTCCCGTGCCAGCCCTCGACGACCTGCGGGCCGGAGGCGCCCAGTCCGAGCAGGGCCCGGCCGCCCGAGAGCGCGTCCAGTCCTGCAGCCGTCTGGGCGATCAGGCCGGGGGTGCGCGAGTAGACGTTCAGGATCGCCGAGCCGATCTTCAGCCGCTCGGTGCGGGCGGCGAGGTAGCCCATGATCGTCGGGGAGTCGAAGCCCCAGGCCTCGGCGACCCACACGGCGTCGAGTCCGGCCGACTCCAGGGCCGCGGCCTCGTCGGCGGCCCGGCGCGGGTCCCCGGCGTAGTCGAGCAGCATCGACAGTTCCATCAGTCCACCTCCTTGGTGACGAGGGCGGGCACGTCCCAGTCGCGGGCCACGCTCCCCGTGTCCGCCCCCGGCTGGGCGGGGCCTGTGGTGACGGCGGCCGGGGTCGCGGAGAACCGGGGCGCGGGGGCGGGCTGGACGATCCCGCCGAATTCCGTGAAGGTCCCGCGGGCGGCCAGGTGCGGGTGCTGCGGGGCCTCGCGGAGCGAGAGCACGGGCGCCACGCAGGCGTCGGTGCCCTCGAAGACCGCCGTCCACTCCTCGCGCGTACGGGTCCTGAAGCGTGCGGCGACCACCTCGCGCAGCTCGCCCCAGCGGGCGGCGTCCTTGCGGGCCGGGGCCCGGTCCGCGATGCCGAGGAGCTCCACGAACGTGTCGTAGAACTGCTGCTCCAGCGCGCCGACCGCCATGTACCCGCCGTCGGAGGTCTCGTAGGTGCCGTAGAAGGGGCAGCCGCCGTCGAGCAGGTTGGCCCCGCGGCGGTCCTGCCAGCCGCCGGCCGCCATCATCCCGTGGATCATCGCGGTGAGGTGGGCGGTGCCGTCGACGATGGCCGCGTCGACGACCTGGCCGGTGCCGGTGGCCCTGGCGTGCTGGAGGGCGGCGAGGACCCCGATCACGAGGTAGAGCGAGCCGCCCGCATAGTCCCCGACCAGGTTGGCGGGGACGGCCGGGGGCTCTCCCGGGTTCCCGATCATGCCGAGGGCGCCGGTGACGGCGATGTACGCGATGTCGTGCCCCGCGGTCTGCGCGAGCGGCCCCCCCTGGCCCCAGCCGGTCATCCGCCCGTAGACGAGCTTCGGATTGCGGGCGTGGCACTCGGCCGGGCCGACGCCGAGCCGCTCGGCGACCCCGGGGCGGAACCCCTCGACGAGGACGTCGGCCCGCTCGACCAGGTCCAGGACGCGGGCGGGCCCGTCGGCGGACTTGAGGTCGACCAGGACGGAGCGTTTGCCGCGGTTGGTGAGGTCGTAGGCCGGGTCGACCGCGAGCCCGCCGCCTCCGGGCCGGTCCACCCGTACGACGTCCGCGCCCAGGTCCGCGAGGAGCATGGCGGCGAACGGTCCGGGACCGATGCCCGCCAGCTCGACGACGCGCAGTCCGGCGAGCGGGCCCCGCCCGCCCGCGTCGCCGCCGCCGTTCCCTGTCACTGCCATCGAGCCCCCAGCGTCTCCGGTGTGGATCGTGTCCGTGGTGTGCGACTGTGTGACACAACTGATGTAACACCGGTGATGCTAGGAACGTGTTCCACCGAGCACAAGCCCCCGGGCGGCGCTGGGCCGGTATCGCTCGGCGTCGGCGTGTCGAGATCAGGAAGAGCAAGATCAGGCTGTAGGGCCACCCCCCTGATCAACCGCCGCGCGGCTGTGTACTCTGAGCACGCTTTCGAACTTGTTCAAGCGTTCAATCAGAAATATTGGGGGGCCGGTGCGCAGTCGCCGACTTGTAATCTCCGCCGCCGCCATTGCGGCAGGCGTTGGTCTCATACCGGGCGTGGCACAGGCCGACCCGGCCAAGCCCGACGCTCACGGTGCGACCGTTCCCGACCTGGACCTGGGCAAGGCCAAGGGGTCCAAGTCGAAGGGCCACGCCTTCTCCAGCCCCGCCGAGCGCTCGGTCCGCAAGGCCCTTCCCGCCGGCACGGCCGGGGCGGCCGCCGCTCCGCAGGTGCAGTCCGTCGCCGCCAACCCCGACCTCGCCGTCGGCGTGTACGCCTACGGCACCACGGCGCACGGGGTCGAGCTGAACACCTTCATCACGAGCGCCCCCAGCACGCTCGAGGTCACCATCGCCTGGGGCGACGGGAAGACGGACGTGCTCAGCGCGTCCGGCGAGACCGAGCTGACCACGGAGCACACCTACGCCGAGGTCGGGACCTACACGGTCAGGGTCACCGTCAAGGACACCGCGAACGCCGTCTCGGCCGTGAACGAGGTCGCGTTCGTCACCCAGGGCTCGGACTTCACCCCGTACGCCCCCACCCGCCTGCTGGACACCCGCGACGGCACCGGCGCGGTCAAGGGCAAGGTCGCCCCGTACGGCTCGGCGCGCGTGAAGGTCGGCGGCAACGGGGCGATCCCGGCCGGGGTCACCGCCGTGGTCCTCAACATCACCGTCACCAACACCACGGCCGCCGGGCACATCACGGCCTTCGCCGAGGGCACCACCCGTCCGACCACGTCGAACGTCAACTTCAAGGCCGGCCAGACCGTCCCGAACCTGGTCATCGTGCCGGTCGGCAAGAACGGCTACGTCGAGCTGGCCAACCGCGGCTCGCAGTCGGTCGACCTGATCGCGGACGTCACGGGCTACTTCAGCTCCACCGAGTCCAGCGGCTACACCCCGGTCACCCCGTCCCGCTTCGTCGACACCCGCGAGGGCCTCGGCACGGTCAAGGGCCAGCTCGGCGGCCGCAAGACCTTTTCCACCCAGATCGGCGGCCTGCGCGGCGTGCCCCAGGGCATCACCGCCGTGGCGCTCAACGTGACGGTCACCAACCCGAAGGAAGCCGGTCACCTGTCGGTCTTCCCGAGCGGCGGCGCCACCCCGACCGCGTCGAACCTGAACTTCACCCCCGGCCAGACGGTCGCCAACTCGGTGATCGTGCCCGTCGGTACGGACGGCAAGATCAGCGTCTTCAACGGCGCCTGGGCGGGCACCGACGTCGTCGTCGACGTCGTGGGCTTCTACAGCAAGGACAGCAAGAGCGCCTTCGTGCCGCTCGAGCCGGAGCGCCTGCTCGACACCCGCGACCCGGAGCAGTGGGCCTGGGGTCCGCTGGGCGCCCGTAGCTACGTCTACATGCCGCTCTCGTCCGGGGCGCCGAGCATCACGGGCTTCGTGATGAACTCCACGGTCACGAACACGAACGGGGACGGGTTCCTCACGGTCACCCCGGACCCGAACTCGCTCGACGACTACTTCAACGGCACGGAGTTCTGGCCGACGCCGCCCAACTCCTCGAACCTGAACTGGACGAAGGGCGACACCGTCCCGAACCTGGTCCAGGCGAGCACCGGGGCCAACGGCATCATCGACTTCTGGAACCAGGGCTGGGAGGACATCGACCTCGTCGTCGACCTCTTCGGCCTGTACGAGCAGGGCTGATCCGCCGACAGGCGGTTCTCGCAGCGCCCCGGGCGCGGCCGCAAGGCCGTTCCCGGGGCGCTGTTCTCGTCGCGGGCGGCTCTTGCCGCCGGCGACGGCTCGCGCGAGCGGGTCCCGTCGCAGCTGCTCGCCACGGGCGGTTCTCGTCGCACCTGCCCGCACGGGCGGTCGAGCGCCACGCTAGCCTCGGCCACCGGCACCACCGCCACCCCCTGGGAGGAGCGCTCATGAACGCACGGGTCCCGCAGGACCGACCGGAACGGGCCTACGACGTCGTGCTCTTCGGCGCCACCGGGTTCGTCGGGGCGCTCACCGCCGAGTACCTGGCCGCGCACGCGCCCGCCGGCTGCCGGTGGGCCCTCGCCGGCCGGGACCTCGCGAAGCTGGAGCGGCTGCGCGAGCGGCTGGCCGCGATCGATCCGGCGTGCGCGGGGCTGCCGCTGCTGCGGGCGGACGCGGACGACGCCGGGGCCCTGCGCGAGCTCGCCGCGTCCACGCGGGTGCTGGCCACGACCGTGGGGCCGTACGTCTGGTACGGGGCGGAGCTCGTGGCCGCCTGCGCCGAGGCGGGCACGGACTACGTGGACCTCACCGGCGAGCCGGAGTTCGTGGACCGGATGTACGTGGAGCACGACGCGCGGGCCCGGGAGACCGGGGCGCGGCTCGTCCACGCCTGCGGCTTCGACTCGATCCCCGCCGACCTCGGGGCCTACTTCACGGTCCGGCAGCTGCCGGAAGGCGTGCCGCTGACGGTCGACGGGTTCGTACGCTCCAACGCCCTCTTCTCCGGCGGGACCCTGGCCTCCGCGCTGACCGCGCTGTCCCGCGGCCCCCAGACCATGGCGGCCGCCCGGCAGCGCCGGCTGCACGAGCCCCGGCTGCTGGGGCGGCGGGCCCGCGGGCCGGTGGGCGCACCGCGGTTCAGCCGGGAGACCGGCACCTGGGCGATGCCCCTGCCCACCCTGGACCCGCGGATCGTGGCCCGGTCGGCGGCCGCCCTGGAGCGGTACGGCCCGGACTTCCGCTACCGGCACTACGCCTCCGTCAAGCACCTCCCGGTCGCGGTCGGCGGTACGGCGGCGCTGGGCGCGACGGTCGCCCTGGCCCAGCTGCCGCCGGCCCGGCAGTGGCTGATGAACCGCTGGGAGCCGGGGCTGGGGCCGGACGCGGAACGCCGGGCGCGCAGCTGGTTCAGCCTGCGGTTCGTCGGCGCGGGCGGCGGCCGGCGGGTGCTCACCGAGGTGTCGGGCGGCGACCCGGGCTACACGGAGACGGCGAAGATGCTGGCGGAGTCGGCGCTGTGCCTGGCCTACGACGCCCTGCCGGAAGCGGCCGGACAGGTGACGACGGCCGTGGCGATGGGCGACGCCCTCATCGCCCGCCTGCAGAAGGCGGGGATCGCCTTCCGGGTGGCCGACGCCCGCTGACGCGCGCAGGGGCCCGGGCGGCGGCCTACGCGATGGCCTCGCGCAGGGCGCGCCGGCACAGGGAGTCGGCGTGCCGGGTCGTCTCGGGGATCCGGAACCGGGGGCTCAGGGCCAGGGCGTGCGCGCAGGCGTTGTCCAGCGAGACCCGGTGCCCGACGGAGACGTAGACCGGTTTGATCCCGTCCTGCGTGCGCAGCGCCCGCCCGACCTCGGCCCCGTCGGCCGCGAGCAGCGCGGTGGCGTCGCCCCGCCGGGCGCCCGGTTCCTCGTAGGTGAAGGTGAACGGGTTCTTCGCGACGCCGATCGCCGGGAGCCCGGTGACCACGCCGAGGTGGCAGGCGAGGCCGAAGCCGCGCGGGTGGGCGAGGCCGTAGCCGTCGCAGACGACGAGGCCGGGCCCGGTGGTCAGGGCGTCGAGGGCGGCCAGTACGGTCGGCAGCTCGCGGAATGCGAGCAGCCCGGGCACGTACGGGAAGCTGACGTGCCCGACGGCGGTGGCCTCCTCGACGACCTCCAGGGTGGCGGCGTCGAGCACCACGGCCGCGGCGGCGACCAGGTCGCGCTCGTCGTCGTAGGCCACGTCCACTCCCGCGACCAGCCCGCTGCCGGGTGGGGGGCCGGGCTCGGTGAGCACGACCTGATGGCGCAGTTCGTCTTGTATCGCCCGGGCCTCGGCCTCGTCGGCGGGGGTCTTCACACTCGTCATGATGGAGCGAGAGTAGCCTGGCGATCATGTTCGTCATGGAGCTCACGTACACCGCACCCATCGAGGCCGTCGAGGAGGAGATGGACGCCCACATCGCCTGGCTGGACGGCTACTACGCCGCGGGCGTCTTCCTCGCGTCGGGGCGCAAGGTCCCGCGCGACGGGGGCGTGATCCTGGCCGGCGGGGTGTCCCGGGCCGAGATCGAGAAGATCTCGGCCGAGGACCCCTTCACGGTGGCGGGCGTCTGCGCCTACCGCATCACCGAGTTCATCGCGACGAAGACCTCGTCGGACCTGACGACGGTGCGCGAGAACCCGGTGGCGTAGCCGGCGCGACCGTGCGGCCGGTGGAGGGCCGGGCCGGTCAGCGCCGCTCCAGCCGCGCCACCCGCCCCTTCTCACCCGCCGCCCAGCACCCCGTGTCCGCCGCACAGTCGACCGTGTCGAAGGACCCCGGCTCCAGCGGCCGCCAGCTGCGGCCGCCGTCCGCGGTCACGTCCGTGCCCGTCGGCCCCACCGCGAGCGCCGTCCCCCGGCTGTACGGGAACCAGGCCGCGCCCGAGCGGTAGGCGGGCGGCGGGGCCGCCGCCTGGCGCCAGGTGCGCCCCCCGTCGGAGGAGACGGCCGCGGCCTGCGGGGAGGCCTGCCCGGTGCGGTAGTCGCCGCCGACCGCGAGTCCCCTCGTACGGTCGCGGAAGGCGAGGGCGAAGACCCCGCGCGCCGGGTCGCCCGCCGGGACGGTGGATTCGGCGACCCGCCAGGTCAGACCGCGGTCGGCGGAGTGCAGGACCCGCGCGCTCGCCCCGCCGCCCGTGGCCAGCCAGACGTCCCGCGGGCCGGCGCTGACCAGGCACTGGCCGCTCGCGGCGAAGCCCGCCTCGCCCGGCAGCGCCTCGGGCATGTCCCGGGCCGGCAGGACCCGCCAGTTACGCCCGCCGTCGTCCGTGGACAGGATGCGGAACCTGCCGTCCACCGGATCGCTCATCGCCAGTCCGTGCCGGGTGTCGAAGAAGGTCAGGCAGTCGTAGAAGGCGCGCGGGTCGGGGTTGCGGAAGGTCTCGGTCCAGGTGGCGCCGCCGTCCTCGGTGCGCAGCACCCTGGAGGCCTCGCCCTCCCCGATGGACAGGGCCACCGCGCGCCGCGCGTCGAAGGCCTCGATGTCGCGCAGCTCCAGCCCCTCCGCGACCGCTCCGGGCGGCGAGACGTCCTGCCAGCTTCGGCCGCCGTCGACCGTACGCAGCACGGTCCCCTGGGAGCCTGCCACCCAGGCCGTGCTCCGGCCGACCGCCGCGAGCCCCCGGAAGCGTGCGGTCTTCCCGGTCTCCTTCAGCGCCCAGCCGGCGCCCCGTAAGTCCTGCGCCGGCGGGGTCCCCGCGGTCGTCTCCCCGGCCGGGTCCGCCCCGGCGTGGGCGGGGGCGGCCAGCACCCCCACCGCCAGGGCCGCCGCGCACAGGCCCGCTCCAACTCCCAGAAGTCTCATGGCGCCGGAAGCTAACGCACCCCGGATTCGCCGTCCAGAGCGCCTCCCCGGCCCCGCGCGACCACCATGGACGGGAGGGTGCGCAAGAGGAGCGCGGACCGTGCCTTGCGCCTGTGGAGTGAGCGGTTACCAGCCCTTCTGCGGCCCCTCCGGGCCCTGCGGGAACCACTCCTCCTCCTTCGGGCATCTCCCCTCCCCCGGTCACTCTGTGCGATCACACGGATGGGTTCCGGCCAATCGGTGACACAGCTCACGCAACGGCCCATGCACGGATTTGCCGATTCCGGCGTCTATCGGGTTGCCGGGCTCCACCCCACGGCCCGGCAGCAGATCCGCCGCAAGGGAGTGAGCCTTGATCACTGTCATCGAGCAGGCCGCACAGGCCCGTCTGGTCGCCACCGCGCCGAAGGTCGAGACCGTTCCCGTCACGCTCTGCTACGACCGGGCGGATCCCTTCGCCGTGCGGATGGCCTTCCCCGCCCCGGCGACGCTGGAGGGGGTCGAGGTCTCGTGGACCTTCTCCCGCGAGCTGCTGGAGTCCGGGCTGGACCGTCCGTCGGGCCGTGGCGACGTACGCGTGCGCCCGTACGACGGCGACCGGACGACCATCGAGTTCCACGCGGCGGAGGGCGTCGCGATCGTGCTCATGCTGACGGCCGAGCTGCACCGCTTCCTGGAGCGTGCGGCGGCCGTGGTGCCGCCGGGCCTGGAGCACCTCTACCTCGACATGGACCACAGCCTGGCCGAGCTGATGCGCGACACCTGCTGACCCGCCGCCGGTTATTCGATTGCGGGCGGTTCCGGCCGCCCGTAGCTTCGTTGACGCCCCACTGCCGTCGAAACGGAGCAGGACATTGCTCGTCTGAGGTTCGAGACACCGACCACCGACCACCGTGACCCCCGTGGTCGCGGCCGAGCGTCGGCTGTCTCCCCGCGTTGCACTCACCACTCACGCAACCTGGAGGCCTCCATGAGTAACGCCCCTGCTTTCATCACCTGCTCCGCCCTGTCCTTCGACTGGCCCGACGGCACCCCCGTCTTCGACGGCTTCCAACTGGCCGTGGGCCCCGGCCGCACCGGCCTGATCGGGCTCAACGGCTGCGGGAAATCCACCCTGCTGAAGCTGATCGCCGGCGAACTGACCCCGACCGGGGGCCAGTCCTCCGTGGCCGGCTCGGTCGGCTACCTCCCGCAGAACGTCACCCTCGACACCGCGCTGCGCGTGGACGAGGCGCTCGGCATCCGCACCGCCCGCGCCGCCCTCCACTCCATCGAGGCGGGTGAGGCCACCGAGGCGAACTTCACCGCCGTCGGTGACGACTGGGACGTGGAGGAACGGGCCCTGGCCACGCTCGACCAGCTCGGTCTCGCCGGAATCGGCCTGGACCGCACCGTCGGCCAGCTCTCGGGCGGAGAGTCCGTGCTGCTGCGGCTGGCCGCGCTGCTGCTCGCCCGTCCCGACGTCCTGCTGCTGGACGAGCCCACCAACAACCTGGACCTGCGCGCCCGCGGCCGCCTGTACGCGGCCGTCGAGTCCTGGTCCGGGGTGATGCTCGTGGTCAGTCACGACCGGGAGCTGCTGGAGCGGGTCGATCAGATCGCCGATCTGCGCGACGGCGAAGTCCGCTGGTACGGGGGGAACTTCACCGACTACGAGGAGCTGCTCGCGGCCGAGCAGGAGTCGGCCGAGCGGATGGTCCGGGTCGCGGAGGCCGACGTACAGCGGCAGAAGCGCGAACTGTCCGACGCGCAGGTCAAGTTGGCTCGGCGCAAGCGGTACGGGCAGAAGATGTACGAGAACAAGCGCGAGCCGAAGATCGTGATGGGTGCGCGCAAGCGCGCCGCCCAGGAGTCCGCGGGCAAGCACCGGATCATGCACACGGAGAAGCTGGCACAGGCGAAGGAACGCCTGGACCATGCCGTGGAGGCGGTGCGCGACGACGACGAGATCCGGATCCGGCTGCCCGCCACCCAGGTACCGCCGGGGCGGCGCGTGCTGACCCTGAGCGATCTGCACCTGGCCCACGGGGCCTCCGCACCCGGCGAGTGGGAACTGCGCGGTCCGGAGCGGATCGCCCTGGTGGGCCGCAACGGGTCGGGGAAGACCACGCTGCTGCGCACGATCGCGGGGCAGCTCGCACCGGAGTCCGGGGCGGCGGTGGCGCATGTGACCACGCGGTTCCTGCCGCAGCGGCTGGACGTGCTCGACGAGAGCCGGTCGGTCGTGGAGAACGTGGCGCGGTTCGCCCCGCAGGCCACGAACAACCTGATCCGGGCGCGGCTCGCGCACTTCCTGTTCCGGGGCGGCCGGGCGGACCGGCCGGCCGGCACCCTGTCGGGCGGCGAGCGGTTCCGGGCGGCGCTGGCGGCCCTGCTGCTGGCCGAGCCCGCCCCGCAGCTGCTCATGCTGGACGAGCCCACGAACAATCTGGACCTGTCGAGCGTGCGGCAGCTGACGGAGGCGCTGGAGTCCTACGAGGGCGCACTGGTGGTGGCGAGCCACGACGTGCCGTTCCTGGAGTCGATCGGGGTCACCCGGTGGCTGCTGCTGGACGGCGAGCTGCGACCGGCCACGGCCGAGGAGGTCCGGCAAACGCTGTGGCACGGGTGACCGACGGGCGGGGGCGGACGCGATCCGCCCCCGCCCGTCGGCCGCCGTGTACCAATTTGGGCCGTCAAGGCAGGACGGCGTACCACCTACTGGCGTGATTTTGCCGTCTCGATCCCCTCTCACACCCCTCACAAACTGCACAGATAACTGGATGTAACCAGACATACACCTGGGCGGGACTTGGCTGGCCTTGATGCCGCGCTTAACCTACGACTCCGTAGGCTACGGAACCGTAGGTAATTCGCTTTGCACTCAGGAGTACCCGTGACGATCACCTCTCCCCACCTCGGCAGCTCGGAGGCGTGGACAGACGCCAAGCTGCTGTTCGCGCTGGAAGAGGTGGTCGAGAAGGAACTCAACCGCCACCTGAAGGTCACCAAGGACTGGATGCCCCACGAGTACGTCCCGTGGAGCGACGGCCGGAACTTCCCGGGCTTCTTCGAGGACGGCGAGGCCTGGGACCCGGAGCAGTCCAAGGTCACCGACATCGGCAAGATCGCGCTCGTCGTGAACCTGCTGACCGAGGACAACCTCCCCAGCTACCACCACGAGATCGCCACCCTCTTCGGGCGCAACGGCGCCTGGGGCACCTGGGTGCACCGCTGGACGGCCGAGGAGGGCCGCCACGGCATCGTGATGCGCGACTACCTGCTGGCCTCGCGCGCCGTGGACCCGGACAAGCTGGAAGCGTTCCGCATGCAGCACATGTCGGAGGGCTTCGAGTCCGACAACCGCCACTCCATGCTGCACTCGGTGGCGTACGTGGCCTTCCAGGAGCTCGCCACCCGCATCTCGCACCGCAACACCGGCCACCAGTCCGGTGACCCGGTCTGCGACCGGATGCTGGCGCGCATCGCGCAGGACGAGAACCTGCACATGGTCTTCTACCGCAACCTGCTGGGCGCGGCCTTCGAGCTCGCCCCGGACCTGACCATGCAGGCCGTCCGGGACGTCGTGGTCAACTTCCGGATGCCCGGACACGGCATGCCCGGCTTCGAGCGGATGGCCGCGCAGATGGCGATCGGCGGGGTCTACAACCTGCGGATCCACCACGACGACGTGCTGAGCCCCGTGATCCGCTTCCTGAAGATCATGGACATCGACGGCCTCGGCCCCGAGGGCCAGAAGGCCCAGGAGGAGCTCGGCCTGTTCATGAACGGCCTCGACAGCGAGGCCCGCAAGTTCGACGAGCGCCTGGCCGCCCGCGCGGCACGGATCGCGGCCCGCAAGGGCTGACCTGTTTCCGCTCGCTCGGGCGAGTGACGCCGATTGCCCTGGCAGAGCCGTGCTCTGCCAGGGTTTCGCGTCATGACCTCGCTCCAGGTGGACATCGACCAGCTGACCCGTCTGACCCGCGCCCTGGACTCCTCGCTGCTCTCCCTGCGGGAGGCGCGGCGCGCGCTGGAGCACGTACGGCCCGACCAGCTGGGCACGGCCGATCTCGACGCGGCGTGCGACGGCTTCCAGGAACGGTGGGCCCACGGCACGCGGGAGCTGACCAGACGCGTCAAGACCGTGCGGGAGGGCGTGGACCGCAGCGCCGCGGAGTACGCGGAGCTGGAGGAGGCCGTCCGCGCCGCCTTCCGCCGGGCGGTGGCCGCGCATGGCTGACCACGCGGCGCTGGGCTTCGACCCGGCGCCCGGCGATCCGGCGTCGGTCCAGGCCCTGACGAAGACGCTCGCCGCGTCGGCGCACTCCCTCGGGGAGGCCTCCCGCGTCGTGAGGGACCTCGTCTCCCACAGCTCGCAGTGGAAGGGCGAGGCGGCGACAGCCTTCCGCGCCTCCCTCTCACAGGACCTCCCCCGCTACCTGGGCGCGGCCCACACCTCCCTCGCGGAGGCCGCCCGCCGGCTCACCGGCTGGCACGACACCCTGGTCGCGCACCGCGCACTGGCCGCCCGCTACGAGGCCCAGGCCGCCGCGGCCAAGACGGACGAAGCCCTCTCCGACACCCGCCGCCTGGCCCGCGAACTCGCCGCCGAACACGCGGCGGCGGCGAGCCGCGTCGCCCGGACCCTGACCGCGGCGACGGACCGGCTGGCCCCGAAGGAACCGGGCATGCTGGCCTCGATCTGGCACAAGATCGTGGACGACCCGGGCGACGCCTTGTCGAACGCGTCGGCGATCCTGGGTTTCGTCGGCGCCCTCGTGTCACTCGCCTGCCCGCCTGCCGGGCTCGCGATCATGCTCGTCGGGAGCGGCCTGTCTTTGGCGGCTTTGGCGATGCACACCTCTGACCCAAAATTCCGGAAGTCCATCGGGGATGGTGTCACGAAGGGCGAGTTCGACGCGGACTTCTGGAAGAGCAGCGTGACCCTGGTAGGCGACCTCGCAGGCACGGTCCCTGGCGTGGCTGCAGTTGCCTCCGGCGCCAAAGCCGGCACCGCGGCCGCCCGCGCAGCAATGGCAGCCGCGCCGGAGGGCAGCGCTTTGGCAGGGCTGTCTCCTGGGGCCACCGCGTTCCGCCATAGCGCATGGACCAGCGCCGAGGAGCTGCGGCAGGTGGAGAGCCCCCTCACCGGATGGGCCATGCGGTCAGCGACTCAGGGCACCCGAGACCGGGTGGGTGTGGCCGTGGCCGGTACAGGTGCCGCGACCGCCGGTCTCGACTACGCCTCGGACAACGAAACGATTGAACACGGCTCGACAGCGATGGACGGTGCCCGAGGGGCCCTGGACGACGCTCCTTCCGCCATCAGGAAATCGGGGCGCGTCTGGTCGGGGTTGATGCCGTGACACCTCACCGCAGCATCCCGCCGGTCTGGTTCCGCCTCCCTCCCGGCTTTCACGACATTGGCCCCGGCGACCGAGCATCCCTGCTCGTCGTTGCCGAAGCCCTGGGCAGTCCTGATGCTCAAAGGGAACTGTCTCAGCTCCTGGATGGCCTTGAGGGACTGGCAGGACACGACGTCGTACACACCGCGCTCGGCTTTCACCCCGAGGATCCGGCCGGGGTCACCACCTCACTGTTCTCTCTGACCATCCAACATGCAGAACAACCCAACCCCCGGCTCACCGTGGCGCGCACGGCCCTGGCCATCGCACGCTCCTCCTTGTGGAAGAGCTCCATTCGCAGGTTCATCGATCTGCCATCAGCTCTCCCGTGCTGCCTCGTTGCCGGCATCATTTCCGTGCCCGGTGTGGAGCAGCGACTATTTCAGGCCAGGGTCGCGACCGTGCATCCAGATGGGCTCCACCTGCTCGTGCTCGATCTGACCAGCGCCTCCACACAGCACGCCGACGCGTACACGGACATCCTCGAAGCCGTGGCGCACACCGTCCTCTTCACGGACCCCGAGCCGAGCACTCCGACGGCGACCAAGACCTCGCGCGTCCTGGAGGTACTCCTGTGAGTTTCACGCTCACAAAGGTGGCGTGGGACCACCCTCCGACGGTTGTCGGCTACAAACGGTTGGTCCTACGACGGATCGGATGGGTCCTCAGCCTCGGAGGCCCGCCTCTGATCGCCCTGGCCTGCGTTGACCGCATCCCCTATGCAGGAACGGCCTTCGCCCTCATCACGCTGCTGGTTACGCCCCTGCTTCCCTGGGTAGTCATCGCCTACTTCAGGCGGCGGCGCGTCGCCGCCGTCCTGCAGGCCTACCCCTGGCGAGAGTGGCCGTGCCAGCATCCGCCCCGGCCGCCCGGGAGCCCCGGGACCATCGTCATCCCGTTCCGGGAGGACTTCACGGCCACGTTCCGATTCATCCCGTTCCCCGTCGTGCTCACACAACTGGACAACGCCCACCCGGACCGGATCTGGTTCGCAGGGGATCCTCGCTTCGGTGGGGTCGTCTCGCCCGTCGGGGGGCACTATCCCGTGCGGGTCGTACCCCACACGCCGCGCCGCGAGGAGTGTGGTGGCGAAGGGTTCGACCTCGCACGGCGGGTGGGGCTGGTTCGGGCGAGTGGCAAGGGGACGCGGACCTGATCAGTGGCGGGGGCGGAGGGCGAGGCGTTCGGCTTCTGAGAGGCCGCCCCAGACGCCGAAGCGCTCGTCATTGGCCAGGGCGTACTCCAGGCACGCCGCCCGCCCCTCGCACGCCCCGCACAGCCGCTTCGCGTCGCGCAGCGACGAGCCCGGCTCCGGGAAGAAGAAGCCGGGGCCCGTCTGGGCGCACAGGGCGAGTTCGTACCAGGCGGTGTCGGTGGCTGCGGCAGTGGTGTTCATAGACATGCCGCAGATACTGGCCGCCCCCGATGGACGTCCGATCAACGCCTGATCAACACCCCGTCACCACTTCTCCGTCCGCCTCGAGCATCTCACCCCCCACTGACAGCGGCCCCGCCCGAACAGGGGCCAGATCCCCGGCGGGACCCGGCCCTCGGCGTCCAGGGCGGCTCCCCACCGCCGCGGTCCTCGTCGGTGAAGCGGGACGGGGCGGGCCCGGGAAGGACCCGTACCCTGGGCGCCGCGACGGCAGGGGCGGACGTCAGTCCTCGTGCTTGGCGCGGCTGGGCTGGACGCGTTTGGGCTCGCCCGGCATCTTCGGGTAGTCCGGGGGGTAGGGCATGTCGCCCAGGCCGTGGTCGTGTTCGTCGCGGGCCGCGAGTTCCAGTACGGCGTCCAGGGTGAAGGCGTGTTCGTCCATGTCGGCGTGCAGGTCGCCCAGTTCGGCGAAGCGGCCCGGCATCGTCACGATGTCGAAGTCGCGCGGCTCCGCGTCGTCCACCTCGTCCCAGCGCAGCGGCGCCGAGACCGGGGCGTGCGGGCGGGGGCGGACGGAGTAGGCGGAGGCGATCGTGCGGTCGCGGGCCGTCTGGTTGTAGTCGACGAAGATCCGCTCGCCGCGTTCCTCCTTCCACCAGGCCGTCGTGACCTTGCCCGGCATCCGGCGTTCGAGTTCCCGGCCGAGGGCGATGGCGCACCGGCGGACGTCGGTGAAGGTCCAGCGCGGGGCGATCGGCACGAAGACGTGCAGCCCGCGTCCGCCCGAGGTCTTGGGCCAGCCGCGCAGGCCCAGCTCCTCCAGCAGGGCGCGCAGCTCGTGGGCGGCCGCCACCGCGTGGTGGTAGTCGGTACCCGGCTGCGGGTCCAGGTCGATGCGCAGTTCGTCGGGGCGGTCGGTGTCCTCGCGGCGTACCGGCCAGGGGTGGAAGGTGAGGCAGCCCAGGTTGGCGGCCCACAGGACGGCGGCCGGCTCGGTCGGGCAGATCTCGTCGGCCGAGCGGCCGCTCGGGAAGGAGATGTGGGCGGTCGGGATCCAGTCGGGGAGGTTCTTCGGCGCCCTCTTCTGGAAGAAGGACTCGCCCTCCACCCCGTCCGGGAAGCGTTCCAGGGTCGTGGGCCGGTTGCGCAGGGCTCGCGTGATGCCGTCCGCGACCGCCAGGTAGTACTCGGCCACGTGCCGCTTGGTGAGGCCGCGCTCCGGGAAGTACACCTTGTCCGGGCTGGACAGCCGTACCGTCCGCCCGCCCGCGTCCAGCTCGATCGCACTACCGGCAGCACCCATGTGCGCCACGGTAGGCGGCCTCGGGCGAGGGCGCATACCGGGCGCGGCCGGACGTACCACCGCAGAATCGAAGGCATGGATCTGCCAGTGATGCCGCCCGTGAAACCGATGCTCGCCAAGTCCGTGTCGAAGATCCCGCCCGGCATGCAGTACGAGGCCAAGTGGGACGGCTTCCGGGCCATCGTCCATCGCGACGGCGACGAGATCGAGATCGGCAGCCGCACGGGCAAGACCCTCACCCGGTACTTTCCCGAGATGGCGGAGGCGCTGAAGGGCAATCTGCCCGACCGTTGCGTCGTCGACGGCGAGATCGTGATCGTTCACGGCGGGCGGCTCGATTTCGACCGGCTGACCGAGCGGATCCATCCCGCGCAGTCCCGTGTCGCCCTGCTGGCCGAGGCCACCCCCGCCAGCTTCGTCGCCTTCGACCTGCTCGCGCTGGGCGACGAGTCGCTCCTCGAAACGCCGCTCACCGACCGCCGTGCCGCCCTGGTCCGGTCACTCTCCACTGCTCGGCCCCCCGTCCACCTCGCGCCCGCGACCACCGATCCCGCGCTCGCGCAGGAGTGGTTCGAGCGGTTCGAGGGCGCCGGGCTCGACGGAGTGATCGCCAAACCGCTCGATCTCCCCTACCGCCCCGATGCCCGCCTCATGTTCAAGATCAAGCACGAACGTACCGCCGACGTCGTCGTGGCGGGTTTCCGTTTCCACAAGAGCGGTCCGATTGTCGGATCGCTGCTCCTCGGCCTGTACGACGCCCATGGCACCCTCCAGCACGTGGGCGTCTGCGCGGCCTTCCCCATGAAGCGCCGCGCCGAGCTGGTGGAGGAACTCGAACCCCTGCGGATGCCCGACCCGGCCGGACATCCGTGGGCCGCCTGGGCGGATGAGTCCGCCCACGAGAGCGCCCGGCTGCCGGGCGCGCAGAGCCGCTGGACCGGCAAGAAGGACCTGTCCTGGGTGCCGTTGCGGCCCGATCGGGTCGTCGAGGTGAAGTACGACCACATGGAGGGCGACCGCTTCCGGCACACCGCGCAGTTCCACCGCTGGCGGGAGGACCGGACACCGGAGAGCTGCACCTACACCCAGCTGGAGGAGGTCGTCGGCTACGACCTCGCCGAAGTGCTCGGCCCGGCCGCCGGTACCGCAGGCGCTTCCGGTACCGCAGACGCCTCCGGCAGCGGAGGTTCCGCGGGCTGAGCGCCCCACCCAGGCCCCGCCGTCAGCTCCTCCCACTCCGCCCGGTCCGGCCCCGCCTCGTGCGGGACGTAGTCCGGGCGCGCGGCCAGCCAGCGCGCCACCCGGGCCCTGACCTCCGGATCCGCGTACGCCCGCTCCGGCGGCTCGGCCAGGTGCCGGACCCTCGCCCGCGCCCGCATCACCTCGGGGTCCTCCAGTGCGCAGTCGAACAGCGCGGCCACCTCGCGCGCCGTCCCCTGACGCCCGGCCCGGGTCGCGAAGCGCTCCCCGATGGCCGCGTCGGCGACCACCTGGAAGTCGAACCACGGCTTCAGCGTGCGCACCGCCCATTCGTGGTGGCGGACCGCGAACCGGGCCGACCCCGGGTCGCGGTGTGCCGTACGGGCCACCCTCCGCGCGGCCCACAGCGCGAGCGAGGTGCCCTGCCCCAGCGTCGGATTGGTGTGCGTGATCGAGTCGCCGACGGGCACCAGCCCGGTCACCACCGGGCCCCGCTCGTCGACCAGCGCGCTCCACCGGTTGTCCAGGCTCGCCGTGGCCCGTACGTCCGACAGCGGCTCGGCCCCCAGGGCCAGCCAGGCCCCACCGGACGGGAAGGTGCGGGCCGCCCGCTCGAAGACGGCGGGGTCGCGCAGCGCCGAGCGGGTGGGGTCCGAGGTGTGCACGAACAGCGTCACTGCGAACACCCGGTTGTCGGCCGGGAAGACCGCGCATCCGGCGAAGGCCCCGCCGGTCACCGCCCAGGGCCGGCCCGGCCCCTCGTCCATGCCCTCGGGCAGCCGGTACCAGCGGCAGAAGTAGGCGAGCCCCGTACGGTGCCGTTCCACCACGGGCGGCCGGCAGCCCGCCTCGGCCAGCCTGCGCTCGACGCCCCCGCGTCGCCCGCCCGCGTCCACGACGAGGTCCCCCTCGTAACGTCCGGCCTCGGTGGTCACTCCCGTCACGTGGACCTCCGGTGCTTCGGCCGGCCCCGGGACGGTGATCAGCCCGGTGACCGGCTCCCCGTACCGGACGACGACGCCCGCCTGCGCGCGCAGGGCCGTGGTCAGCGCGCTCTCCAGCACGATGCGCCGGGCCTGGAGCAGGACGAGGTCCTCGTCGCCGGGGAGGGCGGGGGGCCGGACCTCGAACCAGTCCAGCTCGTGCCGCTCCCGGGCGCCGAGTCCGAGCATCTCCGTGTAGACGTCGGGCAGTTCGTCCCGCAGGACGGTGCGGGCGGCCCCGAGCAGCACGTGCGGCTGGACCGCCTGCGGTACGGTCGGCCGGCGCCAGCCGAAGAAGTCACGGTCGAGGGCGGTGCCCGGAGCGCGCGTATCGCGCTCGAAGAGTTCCGCCGTGTGTCCGTGCCGCGCCGCGAGCAGGGCCGTGGCCAGCCCTCCGACTCCTCCGCCGATGACCAGTACATGTGCCATGGAGCGTCCCCCCGAACCATCGGACCGTTGGACCGTACGACGATCACACCGTCCAGAGCCTGCGCGGACGGACGGTGGCCGAAACCCGCACAGTTGTCCGATACGAGCCGTGCGCCGCCCGGCCGACCCGACCGCCCGACCGCCCGACCGCCCGACCCCAGCGACCGCCCGTCCCCACCG
>NZ_JARAYQ010000110.1:0-25808 GCF_033794505.1 Streptomyces sp. MB09-01
CCTCGGCGGCGTGGGCTGCCCGTACGGTCCCGCCGGCGCGCAGGGCGCGCACGGCACGCCGGCGGGACCGTACGGGCAGCCCACGCCGCCGAGGCCCGTTGCGGGGCCCGGACCGGCGGAACGCGAGGGCCGGGCCGGACTGGTGCTGGCGGCCGGGATCGCGGTACTGGCGCTCGCCCTGGTCGCGCTGGGTTGGGTGCTGCTGAAGGACCGCGGGGACACGGACGGCCGCGGAGGCGGCGCAGGTGCTCCGACGGGCGCGGCGACCACCGCCGGTACCGCCACCACGAGCCCCTCGGCCACTGCGTCCGCCTCGCCGTCGGCCTCGGTCTCGGCTTCCGCCTCGGCCGGCGCGGGTCAGCACGTCTCGGTGTACGTCGACGTCGTCCGCTCCGCCTACACCGGAAGCTGTCCGCCGCCCGGGGAACGCGCGCCCGCCTTCACCGCGACCGTCGAGGTGGAGCGGATCCCTGTGGTGCTGGAGTACCGCTGGGCCACGCGGAGCGGGCGGACGTCCGGTCCCGGCTGGCAGTCCGTCACGTACGAGGCGGCCGGGCCGCGGAGCCGGCGGCTGGAGCACGTCGAGCTCACGCACGTCCCGGACTCGACCTTCGAGGACGCGGTGCGGTTGGAGGTGCGGGGGCCGGCGGAGGCGACCACCCAGTGGGTCGCCACCTCCGTGACGTGCAGGAAGGAGACCCCGACGGCCGGGGCCTCCTCCCCTGCGGCGAGTGCGTCACCGCCCTCGCCGACGGCGAGCGCCGCGGCGAGCCCCGCGGCAGGTCGGGCGGATCAGGCCGCGCTGGTGAAGACGGGCAGGTAGCCGCCGGACTGTCCGGCGGCGGTCGGGTGGTACGACTCGCCGATGTTCAGCCAGTTGACGCTGTGCAGCCACGCGTTGCCGGAGCAGATCTCGTGGCCCGTGAAGGAGCCGGCGACCGAGGCGAAGGTGAAGCCGTGGTTCGCGGCGCGTTTGGCGATGGCGGCGTTGAGGTGGTCGGCCGCGCCGTTGATGGCGGCGCGTTCGCCCTCGGTCAGGCCGGTGGTGCAGGTGCCGTTCAGCTTGTAGAAACGGGGATAGCCGAGGACGACGACACGGGCGGCGGGCGACCGGGTGTCGATGGCGTTGTAGACCTGGTCGAGCTGGCCGGGGAGGGTGGAGTCCACGTAGGCCTTGGCCTGGTTCACGCGGTTGACGCAGGTGGATTCGGACTGGAGCACACAGGTCGTCATGACGTCGGAGAATCCGGCGTCGTTGCCGCCGATGGTGATGCTGACCAGGTCCGTGCCGGAGTTGAGCGGGGCGAGCTGGTTGGCGAGGACATCACCCGTACGAGCGCCCGAGCAGGCGGTGAAGGAGAAGGTCTGGGGGGAATGGGCGGCGGCCCACAGGGCCGGGTAGGCGCGGGGGGTGCGCTTGCAGTTGCCGCTCGCGCTGTCGTAGTTGCCGGCGCCGACGCCGGAGGAGTACGAGTCACCGAGGGCGACGTAGCCGAAGTCGGCGGCGGCGGAGGCCTGGGGGGCGCCGAACAGGGCGGCGCCCGCGGCGAGTAAGGCGGAGGAGGTGAGGGCAGCGAAGCGCGACAGTCTCATGCTCATGTGTGCGGCTCCTTGTGGGGGTTACTCCTGAGTCCGTGGTACAAGCAGCCGAGCCTCACTGGAAGTGTCCATGCCAAGAATGTTCGGGGCGGAGTTGCGGCCCGAATCTTCACTCCGAATGCGTTTGAAGAGGGAACTTGGGCACCCGATCCGGCGAAACACGGGTGCACGAGGGCACGGTGTGCCGGATCATGGGCGCCATGCCAGCCAACCCGCATGACGCGCTGCCGATCCGGCTCAACGTCGACGACAGCGACTCGCCGTCGGACGTCGTCGACGCGCTGTTCCTCGGCCGGTTCGCCACCGGTGAGCAGCCGTACTCGCACAGCGTGTCGATCGAGCGGGTCAAGCCGGACGCGACCCTCCTGCCGGCGGAGGCCACGGTGTTGCGCTCGGCACGCGACAGCGACCGCAGCGCCACCCTCGCCGAGGGCGAGGGCTGGACCATGCTCGTCTCCCGCTGGAGCCGGGGCGCGGACGTCACCGTGACGGCGGTCAGCGACGAACTCGCGGAAAGCGTGCTCGGCGAGGCCACGGAAGGGGTTCAGGACGAACCCGAACCGCAGCCCGAGAACGTCACGATGGGCTTCTGGTACGTCTCCCCGCGCCGCGGCCCGTACCGGACGACCCGCCAGATCGCGGCCGGGACCTGGGCGGAGGTGCGCCCCAACTACACCGCGCCGGTGGCCGGGGCGATGGACCGGCTGATGAAGCTGACCCCCGACGACATCGCGGGCCGGCTGCTCCTGCTGCACGGCCCGCCGGGCACGGGCAAGACCTCCGCCCTGCGCACACTGGCCCGGTCCTGGCGGGACTGGTGCCAGGTGGACTGCGTGCTGGACCCGGAGCGGCTGTTCAACGACGTGGGCTACCTGATGGACATCGCGATCGGCGAGGACGAGGGCACGTCGAAGGGCCGCTGGCGGCTGCTGCTCCTGGAGGACTGCGACGAGCTGATCCGCGGCGAGGCACGGCACACCGCCGGGCAGGCGCTGTCACGGCTGCTGAACCTGACGGACGGACTGCTGGGGCAGGGCCGCAACGTGCTGGTCGGCGTGACCACCAACGAGGACCTGGAACGGCTCCACCCGGCGGTGGTCCGGCCGGGGCGCTGCCTGGCCCGCATCGAGGTCGGCCGGCTGACCCACCGGGAGGCGGTGGACTGGCTGGGCACGGACGAGGGTGTCTCCCGCGAGGGCGCCAGCCTGGCGGAGCTCTTCGCCCTGCGGCGCGGCTCCGGCCCGGCGGCGATCCTGCCGCCGCAGCCGCACACGTCGGAGGCGGGGCTGTACCTGTAGCCGCCGCTGTGGTCCGGCCCCGCCGGCGCTTGAGGCGCGGGCGCGGAGCGCCGCAGGGATCGGGGGCGGAGCGCCGCAGGGTCCGGCTCGGCGCGCCATAGGGATCGGGGGCGGAGCGCCGCAGGGGTCTGGGGCGAAGCGCCGTGGGGTCCGGCTCGGAGCGTCGTAGGGATCGGGGGCCGAGCTCCGGCAGTCAGCGGGCGGCGTACCTGGCCCGGAGGGCTTCGGTGGCGGCCTCGACCGCCTCGGCCTGCGTCAGGCCCAGGCGATGGGCCCGCTCCGCGTACGCCTGCGCAGCAGCAGCGGCCTCGCGGGACGCGCCCTCCGCCGCCGCGACGAAGGTCCCGTTCCGGCCCCGCGTCTCGATCACCCCGTCCGCCTCCAGCGCCCGGTACGCCTTCGCGACGGTGTTCGCGGCCAGCCCCAGCTCCTCGGCCAGCCCCCGTACCGTCGGCAGTTTGAAGCCGGCCGGCAGTTGCCCCGACCGGGCCCGGTCCGCGATCTGGGCGCGCAGCTGTTCGTACGGGGCGGCCGACCCGGCCGAGCCGTCGATGGTGATCTTCAGGTTTGTCGAGGTCACGCGGGTGATTGTCCCCCATCGCCGGTAAATTGGGAGGCGCCCGGCGCGAAAGCGCCCGTAGCGTCTACCGCATGACCGCCTTGATCCGCGACCTCCGCCCGGGCGACCTCCCGGACGTGGAGGCCGTCGTGCGCGTCCGTCGCGCGGCCCTGCCGTTCATGATCAGCACCGTCGAGGGCGTGGCCTTCGAGCTGTCCTGTGCCCACCCCGCGAGCCACCACCGCATCCTCGTCGCCGAGACCCCGGGCGGCGAGGTCGTCGGCACGGCCGAGACCGGCATCGCCCACGACAGCCCGCAGCCGGGCCAGGGGTACCTCAACGCGTACGTCGACCCCGCGCGCCGGGGTCTGGGCGCCGGCCCGCTCCTGCTCCGCGCGGCCGAGGAGCACCTCACCGAGCGGGGCGCGGTGGACGCGTACGCCTGGGTCCTCGACGAGCCCGCGCACCGCGCCTTCGCCGAGCGGCGCGGCTACCGCCCCGGCCGGTCCGCGCACTTCCTGCGCCTGGACCTGGCGGCGGCCGCGCCGCCCGTGCTCCCGCTGCCGCTCCCGGCCGGGGTCGAACTGCGTTCCGGCTCGGCCTTCGCCGCCAACCCGCGGCCGCTCTTCGAGGCCGACGCCGAGACGACGTCCGACGAACCGGGCGATGTGGCGGCCGAGTTCGACGATTACGAGCACTGGCTCGCGCACAGGTGGAACAGCCCTTCCCTCGACAAGGAGCTCACCACCGTCGTGCTGGTCGACGGGGTGGTGGCCGCCTTCACGCTGGCCCGGACCGACGGCGCCACCCGCTACGCCTCGGGGATGACCGGCACCCTGCGCGCCTTCCGCGGGCGGGGCTTGGCCAAGCTCGCCAAGGCGGAGTCCCTGCACCGGGCCCGCGCGGCCGGGTACACCGAGGCCTTCACCGGCAACGACGCCGGCAACGCCCCGATGCTCGCCGTCAACAAGCGGTTCGGGTACGAGATCTGCGCGACAGAAACCCGCTTCACGAAGAAGCTCACGAAGCACCGCACGAAGGAACTGGAGACAGCGTGACCGAGCAACTGACCGTCGTCCTGACCAAGGCCGGACGCACCAAGATCCGCTACCCGGCGGCGCAGGTCGCCGACGACGGCGACCGGATCTCCGTCCGCGCGCCCTGGGCGGCCGAGGGCGTACGTGACTTCGGCTTCGTCCGCTTCGAGCCGGGCGACGTGTTCGTCGAGCACTTCTGGCGCACGCGCTGGTATGCGGTCAAGGAGGTGTGGACCGGCGACGGCGTCCTCAAGGGTTGGTACTGCGACGTGACGCGCCCGGCCCTGGTGCAGGCCGGGGAGATCCTCGTGGAGGACCTGGACCTCGACCTGTGGGTCTCGGCGGACGGAACCGCCGTACTGCGCCTGGACGAGGACGAGTTCGCCGAGAGCGGGCTCGCCACGAGCGACCCGGAGGCGGCCGCGCAGGCCGTCCGGGCCCTCGACGCCCTGGACGACCAGGCCCGCTCGGCGGCCGGCCTGGGCGCCCTCCTCGCGTAGGAGCGGCCGGGCGAGGCAGGCCCCGGCGGCCCCGCCTCGCCGAGCCGGCCGGTCCGTCTCTCCGTCCGCCTCTCCGTCCGTCTACGCGCCCTCGTCGAAGAACCCGGCCTCCACCTCGAGGGCGAGCCTCTGCAGGACCTCGATCGCGGAGACGTCCGTCTGGCCGTCGTCGTGCACGATGGCGAGACTCGTGAAGGCCAGGCTGAACCCGGCGACCATGGTCTGCAGTGCAGGACCGAGCGCCTCGGCGACCAACCGGGCCACCTGCTCGGGGGACGAGTCGGCCGGCACGCTGATCGAGGGCAGCATCTCGTTCAGCAGGTTGGTGACCACTCTCTCCGCGGCCGGACCGTCGTCGTCCTCGCCCGCCTCTGCCGCCCGGCGGATCTCCTGGGCCTCCGTGAGGATGCCGATGACTCGCTTGAGAACCTCTGCTCGCCTCATCCCCGGAGCGTAGCCCCGCACACGGACGGAAACCCTCCCGAAGCCCGGTTGCTTCCGGTGGACGCGCTCGGTCGTGTTGCTGCCGCTGTGCCCGACGACGCGTGCGATGACCTCGGTGGGGACCCGTGGTCGGAGTGCAACGAGACGAAGGTCGTGCGGAGCTCTCTCGTCGCCCAGTCCTTCGGCTGCTCGATGCCGGCCTCGACCAGAAGGCGACGGAAGTTCCGCCGCACGTCCAGGGCGGTCCGCAACTCGCCGTTCTCCGTGGGGAAGACGAGATCTTCGGTGTGTCACTCCCGGCCGGCGGTTTTCACCTCGGCCTGCTGCCGCGTGCGGTGAGCCTCCATCACCGCAGCCACCTGCCTTGGCACGGCCAGGGAACGACGCTCTTCAACGTCTTCGTGTCTCCGTGGCGGCGCACTGAACGCCACACGTCAACGTGAGGCTTGCGCCGGTCCGCAGGTGCCGTGTGCACGTGCTTCCAGGGGAGCGGGCTCGTCTCCTCCGGCCGCGTCCCAACGAACGACAGCACCGTGTAGGCGTGATCCAGGTGCCCACTCCGGCTGCCCGCAGGATGGCCTCTCCCTGTTCGAGAGACAACGACTTGCTGGGTCTCCCCGGCTTCCCATCAGGGGCTTCAACCAGCTCGGCCATGTTCCGCACGGCCTTCCCCCTCCACTGGGCGTGGGCGATCGTGAGGTGATCTTCAGAAACGGCTACGACCGTGCGCGTCTGTTCGGCGGGGAGCCCCATGCCGATGCGGGCCTGGATCCCGCTCGCGGCCAGCCGGAGGTTCTCGTCTGCTCCTTCGGCGAAGTGCCCGAGGAGGGCGATGAGCGCGCCGCGCCTCGCCGCGGGCGAGGAGCGGGAGCCGGTCGCCGGGCTGGGCCATCAGGGCGTCGAAATCCACGCCCGGGTAACGGCCGGGCCGGGAGCGGTCACGGCTCGTCGCCCTCGACCTCGTAGACGTGCGCCTGCCCGCCCTGCCAGGCGATGACCGGCGAGTCGCCGAACACGATCTCCTCCGGGTCCGGGACGTCGAGGCGCCGCAGGAACTCGATCAGATCCCGGTCGCTATGCGCGACACCGAGCACCGTGTCGACGCCGCGGATCCGGATCACGACCCGTCGGCCGCCCGACGCGGAGATCCGGTGCACGAGGATCGGCGCATGCTCCATGGCTCCAGCGTGCCGCGGACGCCCCGGCAGGGCATCCGGAGCCTCACTCGCCCCACTCCTCCGGGCCCCCGCCGAGCCATCGGATCGGGGGCCAGCCCTCCGCCGTCTCCAGGCCGGCCGCGCGGAGCAGCTCCTCCACACCAGGGTAGGCGTGCGCGATGCCCAGGGCTCGGTCCTCGGCGTGGACGTGTGCCACGACGGCCCGGCCGCCGTCTCCGGCGAGCGGGTGGACGACGACGTACACACTGTCGGCCATACCTCCAGGGTGCGGCCGTCCGGTCAGTCGAGCACGCCGAGGGCGGCGTCCGGCCGGCAGTGCGTGCACACCCAACTCCCTCGGCGAGCGCCCGGCGGGCCATGTCGCGGTCCGTGGACAGGCACCGGGAGCGCGTGTCCCAGCAGGAGCCGACGTGCACGCGGACCGGGGCGCGGCCGACGCCGATACCCTGCTCGATCAGCCAGGCTGGCGGAGCTGTGGGCGGGCGACGTGCGGCTTCCTGCGCGGCGTGCTTCTCGGCCTGCCCGATCTTGTCCTCGACCCTGGCTAGTTCCAGGCGGAGGTACGTCGCCAGCATGTAGAGGCGGGGCAGGTCAGGCGACAGATCGGACACATGTTCGAGTCTACGCTCAGGGGCCTTACAGCGGTCGGCGCGCACTGCATCCGCCCAACGTCACGCCGCCCTCCGTCAAAAACTCGGCATGAACGTCAGCGGTGGGACCCGGACAGCCAGTCGGGGAGCCACCGGAGGCAGCACAAGCCGGATCTGCCTGGACTGTCATGGTGGGGAGCCGGAACCCTTGGGGTGCAGGGGCTCCGCAGCGCCGCTTCCTGAGGCCCCTCTTACCTCGACCTTAAGAGGACCCTAAAGATCCGCTCCAGGGGGCCGGAGCAGGCGAAAGGCGTGGTGCGGGGGGCTAGCTTGGCCGGGCCAGGACAGGAAGGGCCGGTGTGGCGCCGCCGGGGGGCGGCGCCGCTGGACCCGATTCCGGTTCCGCTGGCGCACCCCTGCCTTGTGCCCGAAGGAGATCCACCCATGTCCGCACGTCGCCGTTCCGTGACGCTGACCCGTATCGCCTCCGCCGGTGTCACCCCGCTCGCGCTGGCCGCCTACGCCGCCGCTCCCGCGGTCGCGCACGGCTCGATGACGGACCCGGTCAGCCGGGTCGCGGCGTGCTACGCGGAGGGGCCGGAGGCGCCGAAGTCGGCGGCCTGCAAGGCGGCCGTGGCGTCCAGCGGGGCGCAGGCGTTCTACGACTGGAACGCGGTGAACATCGCCAACGCGGCCGGGAACCACCAGGCGCTGATCCCGAACGGCCAGCTGTGCTCCGCCGGCAACGACAAGTACCAGGGTCTGGACCTGCCCCGGGCCGACTGGCCGGCCAGTCCGATGACCGCCGGTGCGCACACCTTCCGCTACAAGGGCACGGCCCCGCACAAGGGTTCCTTCGAGCTGTACGTGACGAAGGACGGGTACGACCCGACGAAGCCGCTGAAGTGGTCCGACCTGGAGTCCGCTCCGTTCGCGAAGGCCACCGACCCCGGCATGCAGAACGGCGACTACGTCTTCTCGGGGACCGTCCCGAACAAGTCCGGCCGCCACCTGATCTACAGCATCTGGCAGCGCTCCGACAGCCCGGAGGCCTTCTACACCTGCTCCGACGTGGTCTTCGGCAAGGACAACGGGGGCGGGGGCGGCGGCAGCAAGCCGAGCGCCAAGCCCAGCACGGCGGCGTCGGCGTCTGCGTCGGCGAGTGCCAAGCCCGGCACCGGCCCCGACGCCGGCTCCAAGCCGTCCGACGAGCCGTCGGCCCCGACGGACCAGCAGATCGCCGCGGGCGCGGACAAGTCCACCGTCGAGCACAACGGCCACGGCGACAACGACCCGAAGACGAACGGCAGCACCGACGCCGCCTCCGTTCCGGTGCCCTCCCAGGCCCCGGGCGGCCGCAACCTCGCGGAGACGGGCGGCAACGGCGCCACCCCGGCGATCGCGATCGCCGGGGCCGGCGCCCTGGCCGTCGGCGCGGCCGTGCTGTTCGGACTGGCCCGCCGCCGTGCGACGACCGCGAGCCGCCACGGCCGCTAGTTCACCGTGAAACCGGTGCAGCCGTGAAACCAGTGCAGCCGTGAAGCCGTGAAGCCGTAACGTCGTGAAGCGCTGAACCGTGAAGCGCTGAACCGGTGAACCGTTCAGCGCCGCGGACCGCCCGCGCCACCCGTCAGTCGAAGACGGAGGCGCAGGTGGTCCGTTCGGCGTTGGCCGGGTCGAGGGCGTTGACCGCCTCGTGCCAGGCGATCCGGTCGGTGATCCCGATGGCCACGTGCTCCGAGAGGTCCAGGAAGCACAGGTCCTGGAGCACCACGTTGCGTACGTTCGGCCCGTTCAGGAAGCCGCTCTGGTACGGCGTCACCACCTCGTCGTACTTGGTGGCGATCACCGTGTACTTCACCCCGGGCACGGTGTCCCCGCCCTCGTTGAGCTTCTGCAGGAAGGCGGATCCGGCGATCTGGTCGGCGAGGCCGGGGGTGGCGCTGCTGATCAGGTCCTCGGCCCCGGGGAAGTACGGCAGGAGCTTGGTGAATCCCAGCAGGGTGGTGCCGTGGTTGTCGGGTGCGAGTCCGACGAGCGCGTTGACCTTCTGCGCACCGCCGAGGAACTTCAGGTAGTAGCGCGGCATCATGCCGCCTTGGGAGTGCCCGATGATGTCGGTCTTGGGCGCGCCGGTGGCGGCGAGCACCTTGTCGACGAATACGTCGAGCTGCCCGGCGGACTTGTCGATGGGGCCGAGCCCGTTGAAGAGGGGTACGCCCGGCAGTTGGCCGTAGTCGAGCGAGTAGACGCAGTACCCGCGGTGCACGAGGTACGGGGCGAGGCCGAGCCAGTTGTCCCAGGAATTGCCGAAGGTTCCGTGGACGAGGACGACGGGGCGCGGGTGCGCGGCGGACGGCTTGCAGGACCAGTTGTTCCAGCCACTGCTGGGTGCGGATGCGGCCTGCGCTGCGCCGGTGGGGGCGACGAGTGCGGCGGCGGTGAGGGTGAGGACGGCCAGCGGGCGGAGCAGGCGTCTCCAGGGCAGCATCGTGTGATCTCCTTGCGTTCGACTCAAGGGGATGGGGCGTGGGGGTTCGTCCCGTGATCCGGATCACAAGGGGGCGCTGCTGCCGCTAAATTACGGGTGAGTAGCAACACAGGGAAGTTACGCGTCGGTAAAAACTCGAGTGTCGCCCGATCGTCCGTCAGGCGGCCAGCGAGCCACGGGCGATGGCCTGCGGTCCGAAGCGCGCGCGGACCCGGTCCGTGACGGCTTCCAGCCGGCGGGCCTTCTCGTCCTCGGGGTCGAAACTGAGCTGCCGCACGGCCTGTTCGGCCGGGGTCAGCCCTTCGGCCCGCAGGGACAGCGCGCGGACCCGGGCCCGTTGCAGGCCGAGGCCCTCGTAGAGGGCGTACGCCGCGGCGGTCAGGGCCGCCGAGTGCGCGGTGGATTCGGCCAGGGTGCGGGTGCGGGTGAGCGTGGTGCGGTCCGCGCAGCGGACGGTGAGCGAGAGGGTCCGGCAGACCTGCCCCCGGCCCGGTCCTTGTGTACGAAGCTTCGCGCCGAGCTCCTCCGTCAGCGAGAGCAGGGCCCGCCGGTGCCGCACGGGGTCCAGCTCGTCCCGGTCGAAGAGCCGCTCGGCGGCGATGGTGCGGGCGGCCGCGCCCGGCCGGACGGGGGTCCGGTCGATGCCGAGGGCGCGTTCGTGCACCTCGCGGCCGAGCCGGGCGCCGAGGATCCGCCGCAGGGCGGCGGGCGGGGCCTCGGCGACCCGGCCGACGGAGTCGAGGCCGTAGGAGCACAGGGTGCGGGCTGCCTTGGGGCCGATCCCGTCGAGCACGGTGACGGGCTTGCCCGCCAGGAACTCCCTTACGGCGGCGGGCTCGTCGGGGATCACCAGGGTTCCCCCGGGCCGGGCCTCGCGGGCCGCGGCCCGGGCCAGCATGGGGTTGCCGGCCACGCCGACGGCGGCGTCCACGCCGTACAGGGCGAGGGCCCGGACCCGGATCACGGCGGCCAGCCGGCGGGCGTCACAGCCGAAGTAGCGCAGCGCGCCCCGGACGTCGGCGAGGGCGGTGTCGGGCGCCAGGGCCTGCACGGCCGGGGTGATCCCGCCGAGCAGCGCGAGCACCCCGGCGTACGCCTCGGCCCCGAGCGGTCCCCCGCCGGCGGGGTGCAGCCGCAGGCACATCACGGCCCGGCCGGCGGCCACCCGCGGGGATCCCGCCGGTGCGCCCGGGCCGGCGGCCGCCGGGGCGGCGTGGGCTCCAGCCCCCGCATCCGTGACCCGGTCGGAGGTCATCCCGCGCTCCCCGGGCTGGAGTGCCACAGCTTGCGGCCGGTCGCGGGGCCGGCGCCGGGGGGCTGGAGGTCGGCCCACGGGTTCATCTCGTACCCCGTGGACATGCGGATCCGGCGCTCGGGGACCCTCGCCTCCCCCGCCGCGCGGTCACCGCCGTCACCGCCATCGCCCGCGTCACTGTCGGCACCGCCGTCGCCGCCGGAGGCGACCGGCTCGGCTGCCAGCCGTGCCGCTACCGCGTCCAGGCCGCCCGTCGCCCGCAGTTCCGCCAGCTCCGCCAGGTTCCACGCCGCCGCCCCGACCACACTCAGGCTCTGCGGGCCCCGCCGCTGCACGACCCCCCGTACCAGCAGCAGGAAGGAGTGGAAGACGGTGTGCGCGCACCGCTCGTGGCTGTCGTCGAAGAAGGCCAGGTCGACCAGGCCCGTCCCGTCGTCCAGCGTGGTGAAGATGACCCGCTTCCCGGACCGGATCGGCGGGGTCTGGGTGGCCGCCTTGGCACCCGCGACCAGTACGGTCTGCCCGTGCGCGGTGCCCCGCAGCCGGCGCGCCGGTACCACCCCCAGCTCGGCCAGGAAGGCGTGGTGGTCCCCCATCAGGTGCCGCGAGGCGTCCATGCCGAGGACGCCCAGCTCGGCGCTGAGCCGTTCCGCCTCGGTGAGGTCGGGCAGTCCGACGGAGGCCGTGGACCGGCCTCCCTCCAGCGGGAGTTGGGGTCCGCGGACCCCGGCCGCCCGCTGCGCTCCGTGCAGTTCGGTCAAGTGCAGCAGCAGGTCACGCCGGTTGGCGCCGAAGGCGTCCAACGCCCCTACCTGTGCCAGCCGTTCGGCGACCGGGCGGCCGGGGTGCGCCCGGTCCCAGAAGTCGCGCAGGGAGGCGTACGGCTGCCCGTCCTCGATCCGGTCGGCCTCGGCCCCGCTGATGCCGTGGACGTCGGAAAGCCCCAGGCGCAGTCCCCACACCGCCCGAGCAGCCACATCGGACACCAGTTCGATGCGATGGGCGGCCGCCGACCGGTTCACGTCCAGCGGCAGCACCGGTACGCCCCGTCTCCGCGCGTCCGCCAGCAGCAGCCGCTTCGGGTACATCCCCGGATCGTGGGTCAGCAGCCCGGCGTAGAAGGCCGCCGGGTGGTGCGCCTTCAGCCACGCCGACTGGTAGGTGGGCACCGCGAAGGCCACCGCGTGCGCCTTGCAGAAGCCGTAGCTGCCGAAGGCCTCGACGATCTCCCAGGTACGGGCGATCACCTCCACCGGATAGCCGCGCTCGCCCGCCTTCGCCGCGAACCAGACCTTGATCCGCGCCTGCGACTGCGGGTCGGACAGGCCGCGCCGCACACGGTCCGCCTCGTCCCGCCCGCAGCCGGTCATGACGTGCACGATCTCGATGATCTGCTCGTGGAAGACCACCACCCCGTACGTCTCGCGCAGCGCGTCCGCCAGGTCCGGGTGCGGGAAGCGGACCGGCGCCCGCCCGTGCCGGGCCTCGATGAAGGGCCGCACCATGTCGGCGGCCACCGGCCCCGGCCGGAAGAGGGAGATGTCGACGACCAGGTCGTGGAAGGTCGACGGCTGCAGCCGCCCCACCAGGTCGCGCTGGCCCGGCGATTCGATCTGGAAGCAGCCCAGCGTCTCGGCCGAGCGGATCAGCTCGTACGTGGCCCGGTCCCCCGGCGGCACCTGCGCCGGGTCGTCCAGGTCGAGCTCTTCCCCCGTGCCGCGCCGGATCTCCGCGACGGCGTGCGCCATCGCGGACTGCATCCGCACGCCCAGCACGTCCAGCTTGAGCAGCCCGAGCTCCTCCACGTCGTCCTTGTCGAACTGGGACATGGGGAAGCCCTCGCCGCTGGTCGGCACCACGGGCGTACGCGCGAGCAGGGAGGCGTCGGAGAGCAGCACCCCGCACGGGTGCATGGCGATCCCGCGCGGCAGCGCGTCCAGGGATTCGACGAGCTCCCACAGCCGCCCGTGCGACTCCCCCCGTACGTCGCGCAGTTCGGGGAGTTCCGCCAGCGCGGCCCGGGCGTCGCGGGCCCGGATGTGCGGGAAGGCCTTGGCGAGCCGGTCGATGACGGCCGGGTCCATGGACAGGGCGGCGCCGACGTCGCGGACGGCGTGCCGGACCCGGTAGGTCTCGGGCATGGAGACGGTGGCCACGCGCTCGGTGCCGAACCGGTCGATGATGCGCCGGTAGACCTCCAGCCGGCGGGCGGACTCCACGTCGATGTCGATGTCGGGCAGGACGCGCCGGCGCTTGGACAGGAAGCGTTCCATCAGCAGCCCGTGCGCGACGGGGTCGGCGTGCGCGATGCCGAGCAGGTGGTTGACGAGGGAGCCGGCGCCGGAGCCGCGGGCGGCCACCCTGATCCCCATCTCCCGTACGTCATCGACTACTTGAGCAACCGTCAGGAAGTACGAGGCGAAACCGTGGTAGGCGATGATGTCGAGCTCGTGGTGCATCCGCTCCCAGTACGCGCGGTCGTCCGCGTACCCGCGCAGCACCATGCCCGCCGAGGCCCGGGAGGTGAGGACGCGCTGGGCGCTGCGGTGGGCGGCGCCGACGAGCCGGGCCTCGGGGAAGTGCACGGAGCCCATGCCGAGGTCGTCCTCGGGGTCCACGGCGCAGGCCTCGGCGGTACGGGAGGTCTCCGCGAGCAGGCGTCTGGCGTCGGCGGGGCGCAGGCCGGCGGCCTGCGCGATGCGGTCGGCCGCCTCGGCCATGGCGGCCGGGGCCTTGAGCCAGCGTTCGCCGCTGTCGAGGGGGCCGCGGGGGTCGATGGGGACCAGGCGGCGGGCCGCGTCGAGGATGTCGGCGACCGGGCCCTGACCGGGGTCGGCGTAGCGGACGGCGTTCGTGAGCACGGCCCGGACGCCCTGTTCGGCGGCGAATCCGACGGTACGGGCGGCCAGCCGCAGCGAGCCGGGCCCGGTGCCGGTGCGGCCGTGGTGGACGGCCTCGAGGCGCAGGGAGTCGCCGTAGACCTCCCGCCAGGGCGCGAGCAGCCGGGCGGCCCGGTCGGGGCGTCCCGCGGCGAGCGCCCGCCCCACCTCGGAGCCGGGCCCGAGGAGGACGAAGACGCCCTCTCCGCGCAGGGCCGACCAGGGCAGCACCGGCTGCTCGCCGGCCGCCCGCGGGGGCGCGGCACCGTCGGCTCCGGTCCGGCCGGGCCCGTCGGCACCGGCGTGGGCGGCGGTGACCATCCGGCACAGCTCGGCCCATCCGGCGGCACCGTCCCGGGCCAGGAAGACGGCCCGCGCGGCGGACTCGTCGACGAAGGCCCCGCCCTTGACGGGGGTGCGACGGCGGTACGAGGCCTCGGCGGAGCCCGCCCGACCGCCGGAGCCGGATGCGGATGCGGATGCGGATGCTCCGAGGCCCGTACGCGCGCCGGCCGCACCGCCTCCGGCGGAGCCGGCCGGGCCCCCCGACCCGGCCGACCCCACCGGAGGCGACACGGCCAGGTCCACACCGAACAACGGCCGGATCCCCGCCTTCGCGCACGCCTTCGCGAACCTCACCGTGCCCGCGAGGGTGTCGCGGTCGGTCAGGGCGAGGGCGTCCATGCCCCGCTCGGCGGCACGCTCCGCCAGCCGTTCGGGGTGCGAGCCTCCGTAGCGCACGGAGAACCCCGAAACGGTGTGCAGATGCGTAAAACCGGGCACCCGCGGCCTCCTGCTTCGCTCGTTGAACACCTCCTCCCCCACTCCCACCATAGAGTAATTCGAATATTCGTGCGAAACATCTGTTCGATCCTCCGGGGTCATCCATTCGGCCTTCCCCTGCTGCGCCCCGCCCCCGGTACGCCGAGCGTGTGAAACATGACCCAGCCCACCGAGAGCACCGATGCAGGCCCGTCCACAGGCTTCCTCGCCGAGGTCAAGGACGCTGTGACCACCCGGGCAGCCCTGCTGGTCCTGGGGGTGCTGGTCCTCCAGCTCGCCTTCATCACCTCGTACATCGGGGCCTTCCACCATCCGAAGGCCGGCGAGATCCCGATCGCCGTGGCCGCGCCCCTCGCCCCGGTCGCCCAGCAGACCGCGAATCAGCTCGGCGCGCTGCCCGGCGACCCGCTCGACCCCAGCGTGGTCAAGGACGAGGCCGCGGCGCTCGACCAGGTCAGGCACCGGGACGTCGATGCCGCGCTGATCGTCGACCCGGCCGGCACGACCGACCGGCTGCTGGTCGCCTCCGGCGCCGGCGCCTCGCTGTCCCAGGCCGTGGAAGAGATCGTCGGCTTCGTCGAGAAGACCCAGGGACGGACCCTGCGGGTCACCGACGTGGCCCCGGCCGGCAAGGGCGACAGCCGCGGCCTGAGCTCCTTCTACCTGGTGATCGGCTGGTGCGTGGGCGGCTACCTGTGCGCCGCGATCCTCGCGATCAGCGCCGGCGCCCGCCCCGCCAACGCACACCGCGCCGTCATCCGGCTCGGCGCGCTGCTCGTGTACGCGATCGCCGCCGGGCTGCTCGGCACGGTCATCGCGGGCCCGATCCTGGGCGCGCTGCCCGGCAGCATCCTGGGGCTGTGGGGGCTGGGCACCCTGGTCGTCTTCGCGGTCGGCGCGATCACCCTCGCCTTCCAGGGGGTGGCGGGCGTGATCGGCATCGGCCTCGCGATCCTGCTGGTCGTGGTGCTCGGCAACCCGAGCGCCGGCGGTGCCTACCCCTACCCGCTGCTGCCGCCGTTCTGGAGCGCCATCGGCCCGGCCCTGCCACCGGGCGCCGGCACGTACGCGGCGCGCTCCATCACGTACTTCAAGGGGAACGGCGCGGGCGGCCCGCTGCTGGTGCTGGCCGCCTGGGCGCTGGTCGGTTCGGCGGTCACCCTGGCCTGCGCGGTGTCCCGCAAGGGCCGGCCCGGGGCCGCCGTGGGCAGCGGGCTCCCCGACGACGCCCCCTCGGTACCCCGCTTCGCGGGCGAGGGGACCGACGCCCGGTGACCGCGGGGGACGCCCGGGACGTGATCGTCACGTGATCACCACGCTCGCCGTCGAGAACTACCGCTCCCTGCGCAGACTGGTCGTCCCGCTGGGCCGGCTCACCGTCGTGACGGGGGCCAACGGCACGGGCAAGTCCAGCCTCTACCGCTCGCTGCGCCTGCTCGCCGACTCCGCGCGCGGCGGGGCGATCGCGGCGCTGGCCGGAGAGGGCGGACTGCCCTCCACCCTGTGGGCCGGGCCGGAGAAGGCGGGCCGGGCCGTGCGCGAGGGTCACCACCCGCTCCAGGGCACGGTCCGCAGCGAGCCGGTCAGCCTCCGCCTGGGCTTTGCGGGCGACGAGTTCGGCTACGCGGTGGACTTCGGGCACCCGGCCCCGGTCCCCGACTCCCTCTTCGCCCTCGACCCGGAGATCAAGCGCGAGTGCACGTGGGCGGGCCCGGTCCTGCGCCCCGCCGCGCTCCTCTCGGACCGTGCGGGGCCTGCTGTACGCACCCGCACCGCGGACGGAGGCTGGCACCGCACGCAGAACGCCCTGCGCCCGTACGACTCCATGCTCAGCGAGCTCGCGGACCCCCAGCTGGCCCCGGACCTCCTCGCCCTGCGCGACCTGATCCGGTCCTGGCGGTTCTACGACCACGTCCGCACCGACGCCGGGGCACCCGCCCGCACCCCGCGGGTCGGCACCCGTACGCCGGTGCTCAGCGCCGACGGCTCGGACCTGCCGGCCGCGCTCCAGACGATCCGCGAGATCGGGGACCACGCCGCGCTGGACGAGGCGGTCTCGGCGGCCTTCCCCGGCAGCCGGGTCTCCGTCACCGACCGCGACGGCCGCTTCGAGCTGGAACTCCACCAGCACGGCCTGCTGCGCCCGCTGGGCGCGGCCGAACTCTCCGACGGCACCCTGCGCTACCTGCTGTGGACGGCGGCCCTGCTGACCCCGCGGCCGCCCGCCCTGATGGTGCTCAACGAGCCGGAGACCAGCCTCCACCCGGACCTGCTGGCCCCGCTCGCCGACCTGATCCTCACGGTGAGCCGGGACACCCAGACGGTGGTGGTCACCCACGCGGCCCCGCTGGCCGAGGCCCTGGCGGCCGGCACCCGCCGGCACCGGGTGGACCTGCAGACCATCACCCTGGTCAAGAAGTTCGGCCGAACCGAGGTGGCCGGCCGCGAGGGCCCCCTCGACGAACCCCTCTGGTACTGGCCCCAACGCTGAGGGCCCCCGCCGGTCACCAGTCCGCGGTCACAGGTCCGCCGCTCACAGGTCCGCCGGTCACGGGTCCGCGGTCACCGGTCCGCCGGTCCGGGACCCCGAGCAGCCGGGCCGCGCGCCCGGCCTCGGCGTCGTAGACCTGGAAGTCGATGCGCTGCCGTCCGGGGCCCGGTACTCCAGCACCCGCATGCCCGGTCGCAGGCTCTCCCGGACGGCCGCCCGACCGCCCACCGGCAGCGGGACCGCACCGCGCAGCGGGGCCTTGAACACCGCGCCCGTGCCGTCCGCGCCAGCGCCCAGCTTCCCGTAGCCGAAGAAGCGCTGCCGCAGCCCCTGCCGCCACCGTGCCCGGCAGGGGACCGCCACGACGGCGCCGCCGGAGGCGGACGCGGCGCGCCCGGCCGCCCGGCGGGCCACTGCCCTGCGGGCCAGGGTTCCGGCCAGCAGTGCGACGACTGCGAGCACCGCGACCTCGACGAGCGTGACCACGTCCCCCACCTCTCCCCGGGCGGAGCGCCCGTGCGGGATCAGCCTAGGCAGGCCGGCCGCCGGAACTCAGGCCGCCCGGTGGACGATTTCGCCTGCCACCACCACCATTTCGGCCACCGTGCCCGGGATCTCGTGGGCCGGGACGGCGAGGATGTCGCGGGAGAGGACCACGAAGTCCGCCGCCTTGCCCACCGTGAGCGAACCGCGTTCCCGGTCCAGGAAGTTGGCGTGGGCCGAGCCCATCGTGTAGCCGTGCACCGCCGTGGCCACGTCCACCGTCTCGGCCGGCTGCCAGGCCGGACCCGCGCCGGACAGGGGGCGGCGCGTCACTGCCGTGTAGATGCCGACCATCGGGTCCATCTCCGCCACGTTCCAGTCGCTGGAGAACGCCAGCACCGCCCCGGCCTCGTGCAGGCTGCGCATCGGCCACGCCTTGTGCCAGCGGCCCTCGCCGACGTTCTCCGCCCAGTCCTGGCCGGGGCCCGCGATCTCCGGTGCGCAGTGCCTGGGCTGCATGCACGCGACCACGCCCAGCTCCGCGAAGCGCGGCACGTCCTCGGGGTCGAGGCATTCCACGTGGACCACCTGGTGGCGGGCGTCGCGCGGGCCGTTGGCCGACCGGGCGTGCTCCACCGCGTCCAGGACGGTCCGGATGCCCCGGTCGCCGGTGGCGTGGACGAAGCACTGGAAGCCGCGCGCGTCCAGCTTCGCCAGCAGCTCCGCGAACTCCTCGGCCGGGTAGAAGGTCTCGCCCCGGTGGTGGCCGCAGCCCGCGTACGGCTCCAGCAGCGCGGCCGTGCGCGGCTCCACCACGTCGTCGATGTAGAGCTTGAGCGGGCCGACCCGCAGCCGCTCCCCCGCGTACGCACGGGCGGCCGCCGCGAAGGCGTCGAGCTCCTCCTCGGTGGTGCCCCGCGGGTGGAACAGGGCGGCGACGATCCGCGAGCGCAGCCGCCCCTCCGCCCGGGCCCGCTCGTAGAGGGCGAGGTCGTCGAGGGAGTTCTGCGGTTCGACCACGGTGGTGATGCCGAAGCCGATCGCGTCGTCGAGGCTCTTGGCGAGCCGCCCGTACTGCCGGTCCGGCGAGGCCCACGGGACGCCCAGGTCGCGCAGTGCCCGGTGGCCGTCGCGCGAGAGCCCCTTGATGGCGAAGTCATTGACGAATCCGGTGGGTTCGCCGGTCTGCGGGTCCACGGCCGCGGTGCCGAAGGGGAGGTCCGTGCGGTCCCGCGAGACTCCCAGCCGCCGCATGGCCGCCGTGTTCAGCCAGGCCGTGTGCACGTCGTACGAGAGCACGATCGCGGGGGTCTCCCCGGTGACGGGGTCCAGGTCGGCGGCGCAGGGCATCCGGCCGTCCGGGATCGCGGAGTAGTCGAAGGCCTCGGCCTCGATCCACTCCGCGTCCGGGTCGGCCTCGCGCCAGGCCAGGATCCGCTCGTGGATGCCGTCCAGCGTCCGTACTCCGGCGAGCTGCACGCAGGCGTCGTCCGAGCCGAGCCGGACGTGGTTGTGCGCGTCGATGAAGCCGGGGAGCACCAGCTTCCCGCCGGCGTCGATCCGCTCGGTGCCCGGGCCGGCCCAAGCGGCGGCCTCGTCGTCCGGGCCGAGCCAGACGATCCGGCCGTCGTGCACGGCGAGGGCCTCGGCCTCGGGCAGGTCCGGGTCCACGGTGTGGATGCGGGCTCCGGTGAGCAGCAGGTCGGCGGGGAAGGGGTGGCGTGCCATGTGGGGGTGCTCCATTGCATGTGACGTTCGTGCGGGCCGCCGACGGGGCGGGCAGCCGGGCGGGGCGGCCCGGTCGGACCGGGGGGCAGCCGGGCAGACCGGCGGCCCGGTCAGGCGGCCGAGGCGTACGCCGGTACCCGGCGCCGGGTGAGGGCCCAGTAGGCGAGTCCGGAGACGACCGAGCCGAGGAGGGTGAGGTCGGCGCCGCCGAGCGGGGCCACCAGCGGCCCGGTCCACAGTTCGGAGTCGCAGGTCAGGGCGGCGAAGGCCATGCCAGCGAGCAGGGCGGCCATGCCGGCGGGGTGGTAGCCGGCGCGGTACCAGTAGGCGCCGGCACTGCCCGCGTGCAGCGCGTCGGAGTCGTAGCGGCAGCGGCGCAGCAGCATGTCGGCGAGGAAGACCCCGCCCCAGGGGGCGAAGACGATGATCAGGAGGGAGAGGAAGGAGAGCAGGGAGGTGGTGAAGTCGGTGAGGAAGAGGGCGGCCAGCGAGCCGACGGCGGTGACGGCGGCGCTGATGACGATGGCCCGGGCACGGCTCCACGGGATGCCGAGGACCTGGAGGTTCAGGCTGGAGGAGTAGAGCGTGATGATCGAGTTGGTGACCGAGCCGCCCAGTACGAGGGCCAGGAACAGCGGCTGGAACCAGCCGGGCAGCAGGCTCTCGGCCCCCGCGACCGCGTCGGTCATGTCGGTCTGGGTGGCGGCTGCGACGCCGGCGACGCCGAGGGCCACGGAGGAGACGAAGCCGCCGAGCGCGCCCGTCCACGTGATGGACCGCAGCGAGGTGGTCCGGGGCAGGTAGCGGGTGTAGTCGGCGGGCATCGGCACGTACGAGAACGGCCCGGCGAACATGACCACGAAGGCGAGGCTCCAGCCGGACAGCCCGGGGGCGGTGGCCGCGGCGGCGGTGTCGGCGCCGGGCAGGACGAAGAGCAGCAGGACGCCGAAGCCCGCGGCCAGGACGTAGGCCATCCAGCGTTCGGCGAACTGCACGGTGGCGTGGCCCCACATGGCGACGGCGAAGGTCAGCGCGAGGGTGATGAGCAGTGCGACGGCGCGGCCCGCGTCCCCGCCCTGCCAGCCGATCTCGGCGAAGAAGACCTCCAGGGCGAGGGTGCCGACCACGGTGTTGACGATGGTGTAGCCGATGCTCACCACCCAGTTGAGGACGCCGGCCGGGAAGTTGCCGCGCACGCCGAAGGCGGCGCGGGAGATGACGAGGGTGGCGGTGCCGGTGCGGATGCCGCTGAGTCCGGCGGCGCTGATGGCGAAGAAGGCCAGTCCGCCGATCACGACCACGGCGGTGGCCTGCCAGAAGGAGAGCCCGAAGGCGACGGCGAGGGCGCCGTTGATCACGTAGGTGAAGGTGAGGTTGGAGCCGAACCAGAGCCAGAAGAGGTCCTTGGCACTGCCGTGGCGCTCCGCGTCGGGAATGGGATCGATCCCGTGCGTCTCGACCCGGAACACCTCGTCGACGTCGGCCGTCTGCTGCGCCATGCTGCACCTCTGATCTTGAACGGCGTTCTAAGTTTTTGAATGGCATTCAAGATGAGGGCGGGACCCCATCCCCGTCAAGACCCTGTCCGGGATAAGGTCGGGCCAGGTGAGACGGAGGGCGGGACCGGTGACGCGAGCGGGAGCGGGGGCGGCACGGCGGCGCGACGGGCGGATCACCCAGGAGCGGATGCTTGAAGAAGCCATGGCGGCGATCGCGGAGGACGGCCTCGCATCGCTCACCATGTCGGCGCTGGCCGAGCGGCTCGGCACCAGCGGCGGCCACATCCTGTACTACTTCGGCAGCAAGGACCGGCTCCTGCTGGAGGCCCTGCGCTGGAGCGAGGAACAGCTCACCGGCGAGCGCCGGGCCCTGCTGGGCCGCAGGACGACGGCCGCGCGCAAGCTCGACCAGTACCTGGAGCTCTACCTCCCCGAGGGCCCGCGCGACCCGCGCTGGACGCTCTGGATCGAGCTGTGGGCCCGTACCGCCTCCAACGAGCCGCTGAAGGCGGCCCAGGAGGAGATCGACGAGAGCTGGCAGCGGGACCTGGAGGCGCTCCTGGCCAAGGGCGTGGAGCAGGGCCGCTTCGCGCCCATGGACGTGCCCGGACGGGCGTCGGAGCTGCTCGCCCTGCTGGACGGCCTGAGCACCCGGGTCGTCCTGGGCCAGCGCGGCGCGGACCGGGTCCGGGCCCTGCGACAGGCCCGCTCGGCAGCCGCCCTGCTGATCCCCACGCCGTAGCGGGCCAGGCGCATCCGACTCCTTCATTTCGAACCGGACCGAGTGCGACCGGCATTTTTCCCGACGACTCAGTCCGATGCCGCAATTCGACACGCAAAAGCGGAAGCGCCCGTGCCGAAAAAGCCTTTCCGGGCCGACCGAAGGGCCACTCACGCCCGTTCGCGCCCCGAAGCACCCCTACTTGACCTGGGCATATACCAGAGGACCAAAGGCATCCTGTGCACTCGTGAAAGCCTTCACAAGAATTTCGCACGAAGTGCGCCCTACCGCACTCCTCCCCCAGCGAGCACAATCTCGGTGACGACCCGCACCGATCGTGAAGGAGGGAGCGCGTGCGCAATCAGGTGCGCACAGCGGACGGGCGCGCTCTGACCGTCGAGCGCTGGGGCGATCCCGACGGCAAGCCCGTCTTCCTGCTCCACGGCATGCCCGGCAGCCGCCTGGGCCCCGCCCCCCGGGGCATGGTCCTCTACCAACGCCGCATGCAGCTCATCGCCTACGACAGACCGGGCTACGGCGGCTCCGACCGCCACCCGGGCCGCACGGTCGCCGACGTGGCCCAGGACGTGGCCGCCATCGCCGACGCCCTCGGCCTGGACACCTTCGCGGTGGCCGGCCGCTCCGGCGGCGCCGCCGGAGCCCTCGCCTGCGCCGCCCTGCTCCCGGACCGGGTCACCCGGACCGCGGCCATGGTCGGCCTGGCCCCCCGGGACGCGGAGGACCTCGACTGGTTCGCCGGGATGGCCGCGTCGAACGTCAAGGAGTACACCACCGCCAGCGCCGACCCGGAGGAGCTGGCAGCCCGGCTGATCCCGCGGGCCGACGGCATCCGCAAGGACCCCGGCCGGCTGCTGGACGAGTTGCGCCGGGAGCTGACCGACAACGACCGCATGATCGTCTCGGATGCGGGCCTGCGGTCGATGCTGCTGCGGAACTACCGTGAGGGGCTGCGCCATTCGGCGTACGGCTGGATCGACGACGTCCTCGCCTTCAGCCGCCCCTGGGGCTTCGACCCGGCCGGCATCCGCTGCCCGGTGCTGATCTGGCACGGGGAGCTCGACGTGTTCTCCCCCGTGGGCCATTCCCGCTGGCTGGCCCGCCGCATCCCGGGGGCCACGACCGCCATCGAGCCGGCCGCCGCGCACTTCGCGGCCCTGCGCGCACTGCCCGACGTCCTCAACTGGCTGCTGCGCGACCTGCCCATCCCGCCCCTCAGCGAACAGCAGCCCGCCTAGGGGGCGTCCGGGGCGCCCTGGCCGTCCCGGACGTCCGGGCGTCCCCGGCCGGCCAGTACGCCGAGCACCTCGCCGATGCGCGCCCGGACCTCCGGGTCGGCGATCGTCCCGTCCTGGCCGGACATCCCCGCGGTCACCGGGATCCGTACGCAGGCCTCCTCCACGACCGCGGCCCCGGTGTAGCCGAGGACCGTGCGCAGCGTGGCCTCCGCGCCCTGGCCGCGGCCCGGGGCGGCCGCGTTCACCCAGGCCACGGGCTTGTCGCCGATCTCGGTACCGCCGACCGTCCAGTCCAGGAGGTTCTTGAACGATCCCGGCAGGGTGCCCGCGTACTCCGGGGTGCAGACCAGGATCGCGTCCGCCGCGGCGATCGCCGCGCGCAGCCCGGCCACCGGTGCGGGCAACTGGTCCGTGTCGTCATCGGGGTTGAAGTGGGGCAGCGCCGCCAGGCCGTCGTACAGGACGGTGCGCGGGCGGGCGGGAGTCTCCGCCGCGACGGCCTGCGCGGTCCGCAGCACCGCCTCGTTGGAGGAACCGGTGCGCAGACTTCCGGACAGCAGGAGGATCAGGGGCGACGTGGTCATGCGCCCAACCTAACCGAGGCGGGTCGGGCCAGGTCGGCGACGGATTGCGGCCCCGGCGCACCGGGGTCGGACCCAGGTGCGGCCCCGGCCGGCTCCAGGTCCGCGTCCGCCGCCGGAAGAAAAGGATCTTGCCGTCCGGCGAACGGCCGAATAAGCCACGTCGAGAAATACGCCGAGCTTGCTATAGAACGGTTGACCAGGCGTCATGTCTCGGTTGCCAATGGGGTGTGGCCGAGTAAAGTCCACGCTTGACGGCAGCGCGTCGCTGTTGTCATTCACATGCCCATTCCACATGGCTTCCCCAAGGACGGTGTCGTGAACACTTCCGCAACCCCCGCGACCAGCACGGTCAAGGCCCGCCGGGTCCCGCTCGCCAAGATCGACGTCCACACCGCCTCCGCGGCGGCCACGCTCGGTCGCGTGCTGCCGGCTGAATCCGGTCGTCCGGTTCAGGCACCGATCTTCAACTCCGCGCTCTGACACCGAAGTAAGCGCTCTAGACTGGCGGAATGACCGGCCTGATCGCATTTCGCGAGATCGTCCTGAAAGTTCACAGCAGATGCGATCTTGCTTGTGATCATTGCTATGTCTACGAACATGCAGATCAGAGCTGGCGAGCCCGGCCGAAAGTGATCTCCCCCGAGGTAATTTCGCATACCGCGTCGCGGCTCGCCGAACATGCCCGTGACCATGCACTCCCCTCCGTCACGGTGATTCTTCACGGAGGGGAACCCCTGTTGGCGGGCACCGCCCGGCTCCGCCTCGTGTGCGAGGAGTTCAGCCGGGCGCTGACCGGAACCGCCGCCCTCGACCTGCGGATCCACACCAACGGCCTCCAGCTCAGCACCCGTTACCTCGACCTCTTCGACGAGTTCGGCGTCCGGGTCGGCATCTCCCTGGACGGGGACCGGGCCGCCAACGACCGCCACCGCCGCTTCGCGGACGGCCGTACGAGCCACCCGCTGGTCCTGGCCGCCGTCGCGCTGCTCCGCTCGGATCCCTACCGCCACCTCTACCAGGGTCTGCTCTGCACCGTGGACGTGGCCAACGACCCCGTGGCCGTCCTGGACGCGCTCGTCGAACTCGAGCCCCCGCGCGTGGACTTCCTGCTCCCGCACGCCACCTGGGAGACCCCTCCGGTCCGCCCGGACGGCGCCCCCGACGCGTACGCGCGCTGGCTCCTGCGGATCTTCGACCACTGGGAGCGCCTCGGCCGCCCGGTGCCCGTACGGCTCTTCGAATCCCTGCTCTCCACCCTGCGCGGCGGCCCCAGCCTCACCGAGTCGCTCGGCCTCGCGCCCACGGACCTCGTCGTCGTCGAGACCGACGGGACCCTGGAGCAGGTGGACTCCCTCAAGAGCGCCTTCGAGGGGGCCGCGGCCACCGGGTTCAACGTATTCGACCATGCGTTCGACCAGGTCGCGGCCCATCCCGGGGTGCGCGCCCGGCAGCTGGGCCTCGCGGGCGTCAGTGACTCGTGCCGCCGCTGCCCCGTCGTACGTTCGTGCGGCGGCGGTCTCTACACCCACCGCTACCGCGACCGCAACGGCTTCGACAACCCCTCCGTCTACTGCACCGACCTGCGCGAGCTCGTGGACGGGGTCGAGGGCCGCACCGCCCTGCGGGAGACCGCGCCGCAGCTCTCCGATCCCACGGAACTCGCCCGTTCCCAGGAGGAGCTGACCCGGTTCCTGCTGGCCCGGCTCCACGCGGACCTCGGCGCCGATCCCGGCTGGACGCGCGCCTGGGAGCTGCTGGCCGCCGTGGAACAGGCCGGGGACGCGGGCGCGGACGCGCTGGACGCCGTACTGGACCACCCCTTCACCCGTACCTGGGTGCTGGCGGCCCTGGACGCCGCCCGGGAGGGCCGGCAGGACGGTCCGGAGGCGGCGCGCAGGCTGACCGCGCTGGCCGTCGCGGCCGTCCTGCGCGGCGGGCTGGACCTGCCCGCCGAGGTGGCCTACCGGGACGGCGAGGTGTACCTGCCGACGCTGGGGCTGCTGCGGCTCGGGGAGCCCGGCACGGAGGGCCGGGCCGCGCTGCACGTCACCGACGAGGGGTACGCCGTACGGGACGGGCGCACCGAGCACCGCTTCGGGCCCGCGGCGGGGGACGCGCGCTGGCAGCCCGTGCGCACCTGGTCGCCGGGGCCGGACGCGGCCCCGGTGGCGCTGGAGGACCTCGACCCGTACCGCAACTGCTTCCCCCGCCCGCCCCGGCTCCGGCTCGGCACCGGCGAGGCGGAGGAGTGGCGGCGCAGGCTGGACCGGGCGTGGGCGCTGCTGCACAAGGCGGTGCCCGGGTTCGCCGCCGCGGCGGCGACCGGGCTGACCACCCTGACCCCGCTGGCGGGCGGCCCGCCCCCGGGGACAGGGGGGGCCCGTCCCTTATAAACAATTCCCAGCCCCCCAGAAAGCGAGAAAAAAAAAAACC
>NZ_JARAYQ010000111.1:0-25787 GCF_033794505.1 Streptomyces sp. MB09-01
CCGGAAACCCACGCCCCGGCCACCGCCACACCGCGCGCGGCCACAATGGCCTGATGGAACGCCTCCTCCACCTGGACCGCACCCTCGACGAACTCCACGGGCCCCCGTGGCCGCCCGCGCCGGCGGACACGACGCAACTCGTCGCCAGGGTCCACGCCTTGCGCAGCCGACCGCTGTCCACCCTGACCCCGGCGGACCTCCGCACGCTCGTCGCCCAGCAGGTGTCCCTCCCATACACCCTCCCCCTCGCCGTGACCCTGCTGCTCGAAGACCCGATGCTGGACGCGTACTTCTACGAGGGCGACCTCCTGCTCGCCGTCCTCGCCCTGCCCGCCTCGGCCTGGGCCCTGTTCCCGGACCTGGCCGCGCAGCTCACCGCGGCCGTCGAGGGCCTCCCGCCCGCCGCCACCGCCGAACTGGCCCGCCTGGCAGGGCCCGGCGGCCTGGGGCGCGTCGGGGAGTGAGTCGCGTCGACGGCGCGGCGTCGTGGGCGGCTTGTCCGGCTTAACATGCACATGATCACCACATCGGGGGGTAGTCATGACGTTCGACGCGGAGTGGGCAGAGCACAAGGCCGCCGCGCAGGCCGGGGAGCGGCCCGTTCCCCTGCGCCTCAATCAGGTGGCGCCCGAGCCCGGCGGCGGCGGCGCCGCGGGGAGCCTGGTGGCCGGGGTCTCGTCCATCAACGGCAACGCGAACCTGCTGATCGAGATCGCCGCGCTGCTGCACGAGGGCCGCCCCGACGGCGACGCGAGCACGATGGCCCGCGCGCCCCGGGCGCACCCCGATGTGGCGGCGCAGGCCCTCCGCTTCGCCCGGTTCGCCGACGACCAGTTCAAGGACACGGTCGCCCTGTTCGCCGGCCTGGCCACCCGCCTCAAGACCACCGGCACCAGCTTCGCCCGGGTGGACGACGACACCGCGGCCTCCTTCCTCCGCAGCATCGTGGAAACGGGCGTGTACCTGAAGCCGGAGGACAAGGACAGATGAGCAGCGGCCTGAGCTACCACGCCGACGTGAAGTTCATGGCGGAGTGCAATCCCGCGCTGGTCGAACGGAACGCGGCCGAGTTCCGCCGGCTGCGCGACCTCCTCGTACAGGTCGAGGAACCCGCCCGGCGGGCGGAGCGCACCAAGTGGGAGAGCGACGGGAGTACGACGTACTTCGCGCGTCTCACCGATGCCCGGGAGCTGGTGACCCACATGGCCGAGGGCTTCGACAAGGCCGCGAGCGCCCTGCACGCCTACGCCCTGGCGCTGGAGACGGCCAAGTCCCACTACCGCAACGGCGCCCGGTCGGAACGGGCGCTCGCCGCGCTCATCGGCACCAAGGGCGTCGCCATCACCAAGGTCGCCCAGCAGGCGGAGCCCATGCGCCAGTGGGAGGACATGCGCGCCACGACCGGCGTCTTCGACTTCCTGGCCGAAGTGACCATGGACGTGGACGACATCCGCGACGAGGCGAACCGGCTCCACGACGCCGCGGGCGGCGGCTTCCACCTCGCCAAGACCGTCGAGCAGGAGGCGCGCGACACCTGTGTCCACGCGCTGAAGCAGGCGTACGAGCTGATGCCCGCGCTCCGGGTCCAGGGCGGCGGCGAACGGCCCGACCTGTACGCCGCCATGGCCGACCTGCGCCGGGAGGGCGAGGAGGCGCGCAACAGCCCGCTGACCCATCTGCCGGGCAGCGGCCCGAAGCGGGAGATGCACGGGACGGTCGGGGAGAAGACCTACGTGTCGCCGGAGCTCAAGGACATCCGGATGCGCATCGCCGGGCTGCCGCAGGGCGAGGAGATGTACTGGAACCCGCCGGACGACGACCGGGAGAAGGCCCAGTGGATCTCCCGCAACAAGGAGGTCCTCCGGGCCGCCGCCCAGCACGCGGGACTGCCCGAGGAGCTGGTCGCGGGGATCGCCTGGAACGAGATCGCCGGACAGGGCGGTTACGTCGACGACTTCACCGACCACATCCGCCACACCGCCGCGTTCCCCCTGAGCCCCGTCACGCCCGAGAACCTTCCGAACCGGCTCGGCGGCGTGCCCGACCAGACCTCCTTCGGGCCGATCGCCATCCAGGTCCGGCGCGGCGCCGAAGTGCTCGGTTACGACCCCGCGCACCTCACGGAGGCCCAGCGCGCTCTCGTGGAGGAGTCCCTCCAGGACCACCGGCAGAACGCGTTCATAGCCGCCGGATTCCTGGCCCAGATCAAGTCGGAGACCCCGTACGCGGACGTGCCGGCCGACCAGTTGACCGACGCCCAGATGCGCGAGATCGCCGCCCGCTACAACGGCGGCCCGTACTGGGAGTCGCAGAAGGCGCAGGACTACGGTGACAACTTCACCGAGGGGCTCGGCCAGGTCAAGGAAGCGATGCGATGACGAATCCCCGCGAGAACACCGGCCTGCCCGAGGACCAGCGCTTCCTCAGGTGGGTCCTCGGGGTCCCGCTCGGCCTCCTCCACCTGCTCAACGCGTTCTTCGTCTACACGGCGGTGCGTTTCGGGCCGGCGGCCGAGTGGGACGATCCGGGCTACGCCGGAACGACGGCGATGGCCCTCTTCGCCCTCCTCTTCAGCGTGCTCGGGATCCTGATCACCCTCGTCCCGCCCGTCCGCCGCACCCTGGGCCCGTGGTGGTTCGCCCCGCCGGTCGTCCTCGGCGCGATCGCGTGGATCCGGATGGTGACGCTCGGATGAGGCTCCCCCGCGAGAACATCGACCTGCCCCAGGACCGGGGCTGCCTGCAGTGGGTGCTCGCGATCCCGCTCGTCCTGCTCTACGTCCCCGCCGCGTTCGCCTGTTACGCCGCGGTGGCCATGCGGCCCGAGTCGCCGTACGACCAGCTCCGCGAAGACGCCCGGTTCATGGGCAACTGCTCCGTCGTCCTGTGTCTGCTGGGGCTGCTGATCACCATCACCCCCGTCTTCCGGCGGACCATGGGCCGGTGGTGGTTCGCCGTGCCGTTCCTGCTCGCGACGGTTGCGTACTTCCGCGCGCAGACCGTCTGACGGCTGCGGCACGCCTCCCGGCAAACGCCGCAGCCCCCGCCCGGACGGGGGCGGGGGCTGCGGCGAGTGCGGGAGGTCAGGCCGCGACGGCGACCGGGGCCGGGGCGGTGGACGGCTCCTCGTCCAGCGCGGAGGCCGAGGCGGAGGCGTAGGCCTCCTTGTCCAGGATTCCCTCGCGGGCCGAGACGATGACCGGTACCAGGGCCTGGCCGGCCACGTTCGTGGCGGTGCGGATCATGTCCAGGATCGGGTCGATCGCCATCAGCAGGCCGACGCCGGCCAGCGGGAGGCCCAGCGTGGAGAGGGTCAGCGTCAGCATGACCGTCGCGCCCGTCAGACCGGCCGTGGCGGCCGAGCCGATGACCGAGACGAAGACGATGAGCAGGTACTCCTTGACGCCCAGCTGCACGTCGAAGATCTGCGCGATGAAGATCGCGGCGAGCGCCGGGTAGATCGCGGCGCAGCCGTCCATCTTGGTGGTGGCGCCGAACGGGACGGCGAAGGAGGCGTACTCCTTCGGAACGCCGAGGCGCTCGGTGACCTTCTGGGTGACCGGCATGGTGCCGACCGAGGAGCGGGAGACGAAGGCCAGCTGGATGGCCGGCCAGGCGCCCTTGAAGAACTGGAGCGGGTTGACCTTGGCGACCGTGGCGAGCAGCAGCGGGTAGACGCCGAACATCACGAGGGCGCAGCCGATGTAGATGTCGGCGGTGAAGGTCGCGTACTTGCCGATCAGGTCCCAGCCGTACGTGGCGATCGCGGTGCCGATCAGGCCGATGGTGCCGATCGGGGCGAGGCGGATGACCCACCACAGGGCCTTCTGGAGCAGCTCCAGGGCGGACTCGGCGAGGTCCAGGACGGGCTTCGCCTTGCTGCCCAGCTGGAGGGCGGCGATACCGGCGACGACGGCCAGGAAGACGATCTGAAGGACCTTCAGATCGGTGAACGGCGTGACGATGTCCGTCGGCACGATCCCGGTCAGGAAGTCGATCCAGGAGCCGGTCTTCTTGGGCTCCTTGCCGTCGGCCGCGGTGAGGCCGGTGCCCGAACCGGGGTCGGTCAGCAGGCCGATCGCGAGGCCGATGCCGACCGCGATCAGCGAGGTGATCATGAACCAGAGCAGCGTGCGCGAGGCGAGCCGCGCGGCGTTGTTCACCTTCCGCAGGTTGGTGATCGACACCAGGATCGCGAAGAACACGAGCGGGGCGATGGCCAGCTTCAGCAGCTGGACGAAGATGTCGCCGGTCTTCTCCAGGGTGGTGGCGAGCCAGCTGACGTCCTGGCTGCGGGCTATCCAGCCGAACAGGACGCCGAGCGCGAGACCGGCGACGATCTGGGCCCAGAAGGGGAACTTGAACGAGGCCTTGGCAGGGGCCTGGGGGGTCGCGGACACGGACACTCTCCGGAGGTGACGCACAAAGACAGGGGGGAAGTGCTGCAGTGGTGAGGCGGTGCGGCAGCCGGGAATGCCGGCCGGGACCGCTGCTGTATCGATTCAGCTCAACAGCAACAGGCCGCGGACGCGCGGCGGCAGAGGTCGACGTGCAGGCGCATCACGAGCGGAACGCTCGTGGTCGTCGGGTGCGCAGCTGTGGTCAACATGTTCAACACGCTAACACTTCTCCTTTGGGAATCTCAAAGGGGCCCTTTGAGACAACGGCGCACGAGGCCCTCTTGCGCCGGCCCGGAAAACACGACCGCCCCAGCGTTACGGGCGGTATACCCGGTGCTGGGGCGGTTCGATGTGTGATGAAGCCAACTGTGCCGTTACGAGCTCACGCGCGCCGCGTCGTCGGCCCGGTCCTCCTGGCTGCGGTTCGCGGCGAGCTTCTCCTTCGCACCCGCGACGCGCCCGGAGATCTGCTGGGACATCTCGTCGCGCTGCTTGCGCAGGAGGACGAAGGAGAGCGGGGCGGAGAGGACGAGGGCGAGCAGCACGACCCAGGCGGCGTTGGCGTCGCCGAGCCCGGCGGGCACCCACCCGAGCCGGACCAGGCCCGCGACGACGACGAGGCATCCGACGAAGATGCCCAGGCGCATCGCGGTGTATCGGATCGTTGCGCTCGGCTTGAGGGACACGGTGACCCCTTCTCTCTCGTCGTGGTCGTACGTCGGCGGGTGCGTCGGCAGCCGGCCGTACGCCGGCCGGTGCCCGTCCAGTGAAGCACGCCGGGGCCCCGCGCCGGCGCTCCGGGGTACGGGGCCGGGCGGCCGCGCCCGTCAGTACAGCGGCAGCAGCATCGTGATGTCGTCGCGGTCGTCGCCCGGGGCCACCCGGACCGCGCCGGGCACGCGGCCGACCTCCTTGTAGCCGCAGGCCGCGTAGAAGTCCTCCAGGCCGTGGCCGCCGCGGCAGGTGAGGCGGATCGCGTCGATGCCGCCGAGGGAGCGGGCCGCGGCCTCCGTCGCGGCCATCAGCTCGCGCCCGTAGCCCTTGCCCTGATGGCGCGGATGGACCATGACCGTGTACGCCCACAGCCAGTGGAGCTGCAGCCGGTGGGCGTTTCGGGTGAGGAAGGCGGTCGCGGCGACCGAGCCGTCCCCGTCGCGCCCGACGAGCAGGCGGCAGCTCCCGTCGGCGACGCCGGCGAGGTGCTTGTCGAGTGCGGGGCGGATGTCGTCGACGACGACGGGCGGTACGAAGCCCACGGCGCCGCCCGCGTTCGAGACGTCGGCCCACAGCCCGAGGATTCCATCACGCAGGGAAGGGTCGACGACCGGGTCCAGGGTGAAAGTAAGGGTCATTTTGCAAGTTTACCCATTACCTCATCGGCCGGTCCAGAAAAAGTTAAACCCCGGCCCATGGGCCGGGGTTAACTCACCGAGAGGGGGTCGGACGGGACCGACGGGACGTCAGACCCGCATCGCCTGCGGGGTCTCGCGCAGACCCGCGTCCGGACCGGGGTACTCGCGGATGATCTCGTAGCGCGTATTGCGCTCGACCGGGCGGAAGCCCGCTTCCCGGATCAGCTCCAGCAGGTCGTCACGGCCCAGCTTGTTCGGGGTGCCGTAGTTGTCCGCGTCGTGCGTGATCTTGTACTCGACGACCGAGCCGTCCATGTCGTCCGCGCCGTGCTGCAGCGCGAGCTGGGCGGTCTGCACGCCGTGCATCACCCAGAAGACCTTGACGTGCGGCACGTTGTCGAAGAGCAGCCGCGAGACGGCGAAGGTCTTCAGCGCCTCCGCGCCGGTCGCCATCGTGGTGCGCGCCTGGAGCTTGTTGCGCACCTTGCCGTCCTGCATGTCAACGAAGTCGTGCTGGTAGCGCAGCGGGATGAAGACCTGGAAACCGCCGGTCTCGTCCTGGAGCTCGCGCAGCCGCAGCACGTGGTCCACGCGGTGGCGCGGCTCCTCGATGTGCCCGTACAGCATCGTCGAGGGGGTCTTGAGGCCCTTCGAGTGCGCCAGCCGGTGGATGCGCGACCAGTCCTCCCAGTGGGTGCGGTGGTCGACGATGTGCTGGCGCACCTCCCAGTCGAAGATCTCCGCGCCGCCGCCGGTGAGCGACTCCAGGCCGGCCTCGATCAGCTCGTCCAGGATGTCGGAGGCCGACATGCCGGAGATCGTCTCGAAGTGGTGGATCTCGGTCGCCGTGAACGCCTTCAGCGAGACGTTCGGCAGGGCCTTCTTCAACTCCGAGAGCGAGCGCGGGTAGTAGCGCCACGGCAGGTTCGGGTGCAGGCCGTTGACGATGTGCAGCTCGGTGAGGTTGTCGTTCTCCATGGCCTTGGCCAGGCGCACGGCCTCCTCGATGCGCATCGTGTACGCGTCCTTCTCGCCCGGCTTGCGCTGGAAAGAGCAGTACGCGCACGAGGCGGTGCACACGTTCGTCATGTTGAGGTGCCGGTTGACGTTGAAGTGGACGACGTCACCGTTCTTGCGCGTGCGCACCTCGTGGGCGAGGCCACCGAGCCAGGCCAGGTCGTCCGACTCGTAGAGGGCGATGCCGTCCTCACGGGTCAGCCGCTCGCCGGAGCGGACCTTCTCCTCCAGCTCACGCTTGAGCCCAGCGTCCATGTGCCGGTCGCCTCCTCTAGATGCCTCTGCCTGTCCTGCGAACCCTGCCCCACCGTACTCTCAGGCTTCCTCGGGCAGCTCCCCGACCCGGTTCTCCCACTTCGTGGAGAGCACGATGGTGGTGCGGGTGCGCGAGACGCCCTTGGTGCCGGAGAGCCTGCGGATGATCTTCTCCAGGCCGTCCACGTCGTTGGCGCGCACCTTGAGCATGAAGGAGTCGTCGCCCGCGATGAACCAGCAGTCCTCGATCTCGTTGAGGTCGCGCAGCCGTCGGGCCACGTCCTCGTGGTCGGCGGCATCGGACATGGAGAGTCCGATCAGCGCCGTGACGCCGAGGCCGAGCGAACGCGAGTCCACCGTCGCGCGGTAGCCGGTGATGACGCCGGCCGTCTCCAGACGGTTGATGCGGTCGGTGACGCTGGGGCCGGAGAGGCCCACGAGACGGCCCAGCTCCGCGTACGAGGCACGACCGTTTTCCCGGAGTGCCTGGATGAGCTGCCTGTCCACCGTGTCCATTACGTGGAGCCTTCCATTATTCGGCGATCCTGCAAGTCTAGGTATAGAATCTAAGGCACACAGGGTCAACACCCTGTGAAATCTTTCGGCAGATCATTAACGATCTTCAGGAGTGGTTCACCGTGTTCACGATCGAGATGGCCCACGCACACATGCGACAGCTCCAGGAGCTGGCCAACCGATCCCGTGCCCACCAGCCCGCCGCCGCCTACCGCGTCGACAAGGCCCGCAAGCCGCTGTCCGGCAAGAAGGCCTAGTCACCACCGTTCGCCTCCCGGGGAATGCGGGAGCCTCCCAGTTCCCCCTCCCAGCGGCGGTACAGCCGGTGCGGCACCCCTGCCGCGTCCAGCACCCGCCCCGCGACGAAGTCCACCAGATCCTGGATGTGCGTCGCGCCCGCGTAGAACGCCGGAGAGGCGGGCAGCACGATCGCGCCCGCCTCGTCCAGCGCCACCAGATGCCGCAGCGTCTGCCCGTTCAGCGGGGTCTCCCGCACCGCGACCACCAGCCGGCGCCGCTCCTTGAGCGTCACGCTCGCGACACGCTGGAGCAGGTCCTTCGACAGTCCGAGCGCCACCCCCGCCACGCAGGCCGTGGACGCGGGGACGATCAGCATCCCCTTGACCGGGTACGAGCCCGAACTCGGGCCGGCCGCAAGGTCCCCCGCGCCCCAGTAGCGGACGTCGTCCAGTTCCGGGCGCGCGAAGGTCCCGGGCTTCCCGTCGGCCCCCCGCTGCAGCCACTCCCCCAGATCGTCCCGCCAGTGCGCGTCGCGGAAGGCGATCCCGGTCTCGTCCAACAGGGTGAGCCGCGAAGCCCGGCTGACCACCAGGTCGACGCTTTCCCCCGCCGCCAGCAGCCCGCGGAGCACCGCCGCCGCGTACGGCGTCCCGGACGCCCCGGAAACCCCGACCACCCACGGGGTGCGCTTGCGCTCAGTCATACCTCCGAGACTATCCGGCCACCGCCGACGGGCACTCGGTAAGGTGCCTGGACGTTCCGTACTTGGGGCGCTACGAGGGGGACGGACACGATGAGCACGACGAGCACGACGGTGCATCAGGGCGAGTGGCGGCAGGGCGACCGCGCGAAGGCCGCCGCGAAGCTCATGCTGGGCTGGGTGGCACTGCTGTGGGCCCTGGAGGCCGTCGACTACGTCACCGGGCACGCGCTGGACGCGTACGGGATCGTGGCCCGCGACCCGGACGGCCTGACGGGCGTCGTCACCGGGTCCTTCCTCCACCTCGGCTTCGACCACGTCGCCTCCAACAGCGTTCCGCTGCTGGTCCTCGGTTTCATAGCGGCCCTGTCCGGGATCCGGCACTTCCTCGCGGTGTGCGGGCTGATCATGCTGGCCGACGGCATCGGCACCTGGCTGATCTCCCCGTCGGACACCATGACCCTGGGCGCCTCGGGCGTCGTCTTCGGCCTCTTCGGCTACCTGCTCGTCCGCGGCTTCGTGGAGCGCAAGGTGCTGGGCGTCGCCGTCGCCCTGGGCATCGCGGCCGTCTGGGGCGGCACGATCGTCACGGGCATCCTCCCGACGGACGCGGGCGTCAGCTGGCAGGGACACCTCTGCGGCCTGGTCGGCGGCGTGGCGACGGCCCTGCTCTACCGCCGCCCGGCCCGCCGGCGGCCCGTCCTCACGGGCTGACGGCAGAGGGGTCCACGGGCGGGCCGCAGGCTGCTCAGAAGGTCAGCCCCCGGACCACGAGATCCAGCAGGGCGCACACGAACAGGGCAATGCCGATGAAGCCGTTGACCGTGAAGAAGGCGCGGTTCAGGCGGGACAGGTCGTGCGGGGTCACTATGGTGTGCTCGTAGAAGAAGGCGACGACGACGATCGCCAGGCCCACCCAGAACGGCACGCCCGCGTCGGTGGCGAGGGCGTAGCAGGCCAGCAGGGCCGTGGTCACGACGTGGGCGCCGCGGGCGCCCCAGAGGGCGGCCGGGACGCCGTAGCGGGCCGGGACGGACTTGACGCCGTCCGCGCGGTCCGAGGCCACGTCCTGGGAGCCGAAGATCAGGTCGAAGCCGCCGATCCACACGCCCACCGCCAGGCCCAGGATGACCGCGTCCCAGGACCACGCGCCGGTGACCGCCAGCCAGGCACCGATCGGCCCTATGGCCTGGGCCAGGCCCAGTATGGCGTGCGGGAAGTTCGTGAACCTCTTGCCGTACGGGTACACCACCATCGGGATCACCGCGACGGGCGCCAGCATCAGGCAGAGCGGGTTCAGCAGGGCCGCCGAACCGAGGAAGACGAGGAGCGCGATCCCGGCGCCGGTCCAGGCCGAGCGGACCGACACGGCGCCGGTGACCAGCTCGCGGCCGGCCGTGCGCGGGTTGCGGGCGTCGATCTCGCGGTCGATGATCCGGTTGGCCGCCATCGCGAAGGTGCGCAGCCCCACCATGCAGACGGTGACGAGCAGCAGCTTGCCCCAGTGCACGTTCCGGTCGAGCTGGAACATGGCGGTGAGCGCGGCGATGTAGGCGAAGGGCAGCGCGAAGACCGAGTGCTCGATCATCACGAGCCGCAGGAAGGCCTTGACCTTGCCGCTCGCCTGCGGCGTGGGGCCGGGTCCGAGGACGCCCTCGGCGGTGGTCATCATGCGAGATCCCTCCGGAACTGTTCGAGTTCGGCCCTCAGCCCGTCGAGCGGTACCGGCCCTGTCTCCATGTCGAGGTGATTGGTCCGGTCGCCGTCGGACGGCTCCCCGGGGCCGGTGAGCGCGACCCGGACCTCGTCGTCACCGATCCGCAGTCTCGGGGTCACCCAAGGCTCCGGTGGAACTCTTCCAGGTGGGCCAGGAGCGAAGTTGTGGGGACCGGGTCCAGCTCCAGGGTCGCGGGCTCGGCCTCCTCGTCCTCGCCCTCGGGCGGGGTGATCCGGGCGGTGAAGGCGTAGCCGTCGGCGCCGGCCGGGCGGACGTCGAGGCGGAGCACGGCTCCGGCCTCGACCGTGCATGCCTCGCCGGTGCCCAGCGCGAGCCGCAGCCGCTCGGCGAAGTCCTCGGCTTCGGCGTCACGCAGACCGGGCAGCTCGAAGCCACCGCCCTCGCCGTCCTCCTGTTCCCACATCAGCGCCCAGACGTCGCCGGGGCCCGCGAACTCCTCGGCCGTCACGCCCGCCCGCTCGGCGGCCAGCCGGACGCCCGGGTCGGTGGGGTCGATCTGTGGCCGTTCGAGGGTCACGTAGGCGGTGGGGCTGCCGATGAGCAGGCCAGGGCCCGTGACGGGGATCGGGCTCACAGGCCGTACTCCTTCCAGCGGCGGTCCACGAGGGCGGCGGTCGCCGGGTCGGACTCGACCATGTCGGGCCAGCCGCCGTCGCGGGTGTAGCCCTCCTCGGGCAGCTTCTTCGTCGCGTCGATGCCCGCCTTGCCGCCCCAGAACTGCTGGTACGAGGCGTGGTCCAGGTGGTCCACCGGCCCCTCGACGACGGTGAGGTCGCGGGAGTAGTCCGTGTTGCCGAGGGCCCGCCAGGACACCTCGTGCAGGTCGTGGACGTCGCAGTCGGCGTCCACCACGATGATCAGCTTGGTCAGCGACATCATGTGCGCGCCCCAGATGGCGTGCATGACCTTCTGCGCGTGCTTGGGGTACTTCTTGTCGATCGAGACGATCGCGCAGTTGTGGAAGCCGCCCGACTCCGGCAGGTGGTAGTCCACGATGTCCGGAACGATGATCTTGAGGAGGGGAAGGAAGAACCGCTCCGTGGCCCGCCCCAGCGGCCCGTCCTCGGTCGGCGGCCGGCCGACCACGATCGACTGGAGCAGCGGACGCCTGCGCATCGTCACGCAGTCGATCTTCAGGGCCGGGAACGGCTCCTGCGGGGTGTAGAAGCCGGTGTGGTCGCCGAAGGGACCCTCCGGAAGCATGTCGCCGGGCTCCAGCCAGCCCTCGATCACGACCTCGGCATGGGCCGGGACCTGCAGCGGGACGGTCTTGCAGTCGACCATCTCGATCCGCTTGCCGGCGACGAAGCCGGCGAAGAGGTACTCGTCGATGTCGCCCGGCAGCGGCGCGGTGGACGCGTACGTCACCGCGGGCGGGCAGCCGAAGGCGATCGCGACCGGCAGCCGCTCGCCGCGCTTGGCGGCGACGGCGTAGTGGTTGCGGCTGTCCTTGTGGATCTGCCAGTGCATGCCGATGGTGCGCTTGTCGTGGCGCTGGAGGCGGTAGAGGCCGAGGTTGCGCACGCCCGTCTCGGGGTGCTTGGTGTGGGTCAGGCCGAGGTTGAAGAAGGACCCGCCGTCCTTGGGCCACGTGAAGAGCGCCGGCAGCTGGTCGAGGTCCACGTCGTCGCCGGTGAGGACGACCTCCTGGACGGGCGCGGAGTCGCCCTTCACCTTCTTCGGCGGCACGTGGACCATCGAGCCGAGCTTGCCGAAGGCCTCGCGGACCCCGATGAAGCCCTGCGGCAGCTCCGGCTTGAGCAGGCCGCCGATCTTCTCGCTGATCTCGCCGTACGACTTCAGGCCGAGGGCCTTCAGGAGGCGGCGGTCGGTCCCGAAGACGTTCATGGCCAGCGGCATGGCCGAGCCCTTGACGTTCTCGAAGAGGAGGGCCGGGCCCCCCGCCTTGTTCACTCTGTCGACGATCTCCCCGACCTCCAGGTACGGGTCGACTTCGGCCTTGATGCGCTTGAGGTCGCCCTCCCGCTCCAGAGCCCGGAGCAGCGAGCGGAGATCGTCGTAAGCCATAGGGGCAAGTATCCGTCACCAACTACTCTGGAGGTGTCACCGGGGCCCGAGCGGGCCTGCCGTCACTGCCGGGGAGTCGGTTCCACACCGTGCTGCGCTATCTGCCGTTCCTGCTGATCCTCGCGCTGACCGTCTATGCCTTCATCGACTGCCTGAACACGCCCGAGGAAGAGGTCAAGCACCTCCCCAAGGTGGTGTGGGTGATCATCATCCTGCTGTTCTCCATCGTGGGACCGGTGGTGTGGCTGTTCGCGGGCAAGAAGCGCTCGGCCGTCGGCGGTGGCGGTCGCGGGGCCCGGGGGCGGACCCGGTGGGTCGCGCCCGACGACAACCCGGAGTTCCTGAAGTCCCTGCGCGACGAGCAGGACAACAAGGACAAGAAGGACAAGGACCAGGACTAGGACTAGGACCGGTCCGGCACGGCCGCCGGGTCCGCCTGCGGCAGGGCGCCGACCAGCCACCGCATGTTCTTGCGCCGGACGGCGATGAGCACCTCGCGCTCCCCGTCCCGGCACTGGGCCACCAGGCACGGGCGCGCGGAGCGGCCGACGTACAGGTCCTTGGCGCCGGGGTCCGAGGCGAAGACCGGGCGGACCCTCTCCAGCACCAGCCCGGAGGGCAGCGGGGTGCGGCCGTGGGTCCCGGTCGGGTCGATGCTGAAGGCGAGCACCCCCGGGGCCACCACGAGGTAGGGCTTCGGGCCGAAGACCGTGTTGTCCCCCAGGACCTGGGCCTCGATGACGTGAACCCGCTCGTCACGGCGCGGCGCCACCACGATCGTGTCGCTGTCGCCGCGCACGCGCTGGTAGAGCCAGACGGCGCCGATGACGAGGACGGCGAGACCGGCGCCGGCGCCGCTCAGGTACAGGGCCTCCTCGATCCGGGCGTCCCCGATCATGGGCAGGCCCACCACCCCCGCGGCCAGGAGGATCAGGGTCACGGTGGGCACCCCGATCTGCCAGGGGTCGGCCCGCCGGGAGCGGTGGGACAGCCAGCGCTGCCAGGAGCCGACCCAGACCAGCAGCGCCCCGAGGACCAGCAGCAACGCCCCCCAGCCGAACGGCACCGCGTACGCGCGGTACGGATTCGCCTCGGTGAAGGCGGTGTGCGCGTACCCGGGGCCGTAGGTGACGTATCGGACCTCACCGCGCCAGCTGACCAGCCGCACCGGGTCGCCCGCCGCAGGGACCGTCCGGTGGAAGTCCTGCTCCAGGTCGACGCGCCGCCTCTTCCCGTCACCTCGCACGACCTCGATGTGCTCGGTCCTGGAGAGACCCCCGCTCATCCCGTACCGCTCCAGCGTCGCCGGGACCGAGCTCCGGCACTGCGCCTCCGCGCGGGGCGGCAGGCCGGGGGCGCAGGCCTGCGCGGCGGCGAAGTCGCGGGCGGCCGCGTCGGCGGTCCGCACGGGCACCAGCATCAGGAGAGCACCCGCCAGCAGTGCGACCGCGCCTATCCCGATCGGGAGCGTCGTCGCCTGCCAACTCATGTGGTTCGCCGGTCTCTTGGGGTCGTCTTCGGAGATCATGGAGCCAAGGGTGCCTCAGGCGGGAACGTTTCGGCCGGAGGCTTTCAGCGCCGCGCGCGAAGGCACGTACGGCGCCCGAGTTGTCGGCCTTGCGCCAGACCAGGCCGTAGCCGACCGGCTCGGCGTCCGCGAAGGGGACGCAGGAGACGCCCGGGCGGGCGTGGTACGTCGCCGTGTGGGCCGCCGTGAGCAGCGCGCCCCGGCCGGCCAGCGGGTGCCCGGCGGCCACGGCCAGCACCCGGGCCTCTGCGAGGAGCGCCGGCCCCTCCCCCAAGCCAACTTCACGGATCGGGAATTCGGCGACCTGTACGTCGAAGTCGCCGCTGCGCAGCCGCCCGTACGGGTCGGAGAGCGGCACCTCGCACACCTCGACCGCCGGCCCGGGGTGGGTGGCGCGCAGGGCCTCGGCCGTCTCGATGGCGAGCTCCCCGGTGGGCGGGGTGGTGAAGCCGACGTGCAGGACGCCGCCGGCGGCGCGGGCGGCGGCCGCGGCCCGTTCGAGGGCGGCGGCGATGCCCCGGCGGTGGGGTTCGAGGTCGTCCCGCAGCCGGCGGCCGAGGGCGGTGAGGGCGACGCTGCGGCTGGTGCGCAGGAAGGGCAGCACACCGGGGCTGCGGCGGACGGACGCGGGCCGGGTGGTGGCCGGGGCGGGCGCCGGGGCCGGTTCACCGGCCCCGGGCCCGGCCGCCCCGGCCCCCGGTGCGGCGGCCGCGCGCTCCTGACCCCTTCGGGTCACTGCGCCCAGGGCAGGACGCGGGTGCCCTCGGTCCCCGGGACGGTGACCACCCCGTCGGCGCGCATGGCCACGTACGCCTCGAAGTTCTCGCGGGCGTGGATCCGGCGCAGTACGCCGGGCGGAAGGACCAGGGTCTGGCCGGCGGCGACCTTCTCGGTGCGCCCGTCGCAGGTGACCTCCAGGGAGCCGGCGGTGAGCAGCCAGACCTGCTCGCGGTTGACGGAGTGCTCGGGTCCGGTGCTGCCGGCGGCCATGTCGACGTGCCAGGTGCTGAGCTCGGAGCTGCCCCGGCTGGGGGCGGCGTGGCCGGTCATGGTGGCGTTCGGGGTGGCGGTGACGTGCTCGGGCGAAACGGTGATGACGTGCAAGGCGGTCCTCGTCTTCTCGTCGCAAGTGAGTCAAGCTGCTTTACTCGACTGAGTGAGTAAAGCAGCTTGACTCGGTTGTGTCACCATATTTGCGTGACGAGAGACGAGAACGAGGGCGTCGAGCTGACCTTCCTGCTCGGGCTGGGCTTCCAGCTGGTGCTGGGCGAGTTCACCCGGCGCGTCGCCGAGGCCGGATACCCGGACCTGCGCCCCCTGCACGGCATGGCCTTCCAGGCCCTGAAGGGCCCCGGCGCCACCGCCACGGAGCTCGCCGAACGGCTCGGGGTGACCAAGCAGGCCGCCGGACAGATCGTCGACGACCTGGAGAAACGCGGCTACGTCCGGCGCGAGCCGCACCCCGGGGGCGGCCGCCGCAAGCTGGTGGTGCTGACCCCGGCCGCCGATGCCCACCTCGACGTCGCGGGCCGGATCCTGCACGAACTGGAGGCCGAACTGGCCGGCAGCGCCGACCTCACGGTCCTGCGCCAGGAGCTCGGGCGCCTCGTGCGCGCGCTCCACGGGGACGGCGCTCTGCCGCCCCTGCGCCCGGTGTGGTGAGGGCGGGCGGTGGCTAGGCCCTGGTGAAGGAGGCGTAGGCGTCGCGCAGCTGCGACCAGCGGGCGTCCGTCCAGGCCGCCCAGTTCGCCGGCCGGCCGGCCAGCGCGGATTCCAGCAGCTCGAAGTGCTCGTGCCAGCCGGCCAGGCAGTCGAGGCGCTCGTTCTCCGGCCCGCCGCGCTCGTTAACGAACCGGATCACCGTCGAATCGGTCCCGACCGCCTCCAGGTGGAAGCGGATCCGCCCGTGCTCGGTGACCGTGTACTCCGCGACCCGTTCCACGTCCCAGGCGGTGACCCGCCCGGTCGCCACGGTCCCGGTGTTCAGCCAGCGCAGCGTGACCGCCCCGCCGAGCCTGCGCTCCAGGACGTCCGCCGCGGCCAGCCAGCCGCGCAGCCCTTCGGGCGTGGTCAGGGCGGGCCAGAGCGCCGCGTAGGAGTACGGCAGGTGCAGCTCGAAGCGGAGCAGCCAGCGGTCTTCGCCGCGGCGCTCGCTGGTGGCGTGGCTCACGAGAGACATGCCACCAGCGTCCCACTCCCGCCGGTCAGACGCCCGAGTAGGAGTGCAGGCCGTTGAGGAACATGTTCACGCCGTAGTAGTTCCAGATCCAGCAGGCGAAGGCGAAGAGCGCGAGGTACGCGGCCTTGCGGCCCTTCCAGCCGGCGGTGGCGCGGGCGTGCAGGTAGGCGGCGTACGCCACCCAGGTCACGAAGGACCACACCTCCTTGGGGTCCCAGTTCCAGTAGCGACCCCAGGCGTCGCCGGCCCAGATCGCGCCCGCGATGATCGTGAAGGTCCACAGCGGGAAGACGGCGGCGTTGATCCGGTACGAGAACTTGTCGAGGGAGGCCGCGGAGGGCAGCCGCTCCATGACGGACGCGTAGAACTTCCCCGCGGTCCGGCCGTTCGCGAGCCGGCCCTCGTAGGCGTCGCGGAAGAGGTAGAGGACCGCGCCGGCCGCGCCGATGTAGAAGACGGCGCCGCAGAAGATCGCGGTGGAGACGTGGATCCACAGCCAGTACGAGTGCAGGGCCGGGACCAGCTGGTCGCTGTCGGTGTAGAGGATCTTGACGGCGATGCCGAGGTCCAGCAGCACGCTGGTGACCAGGATCAGGCCGAGCCAGCGGACGTTCTTCTTCAGGGCGAGCAGCGCCAGGTACGTGCCGACGGCCACCGTGGAGAAGGTGATCGAGAACTCGTACATGTTGCCCCACGGGGCCCGCTGCACCGACATCGCGCGGGCGAGGACGCCGCCCGCCTCGATGAGGAAGGCGAGCGCGGTCAGCGAGATCGCGATCCGCCCGTAGAGGTCGCCCTGCACGGTGCCGCCGCCGGCGCCGGGGCCGTCCGGCACGTCGCGGGTGCCGGCGGCCGAGCGGGTGACGACCTTCGGCTGGTCGAGGACGGCCGTGCCGCCGCCCTTGCCGCGGACCTGCACGGCGGGGGCGTCCTGGGCCCCGTCGGCGCCGGTCAGCGCGGCAGCCGTACGGGCCACCTTGCTGCGGCTGCCGAAGGTCCACTCGGCGATGTGCGCGAAGAAGGCGAGCGTGTAGACCGCCATCGACGAATAGATCAGGTAGTTGCTGATCTGAGCCAGATTCTCATTGGCTGCGGCTGCGAGCGGCGTCATCCGCGCTCTCCTTCAGGGGTTTCTTCGACACGTGGTTCGGCAAGTGCGGCGGGCGCGGTCGGCGCCTGTTGGTGCAGCGCGGCGGCGAGGGCGGCCAGCTCCTGCGGGAGCCTGGCGGACTCGCTGCGGCCCAGACCCGCCATTTCGACGACGGTCACGCCGTCCGGGCCGGCCACCGCGCGGACCCAGATCCGGCGGCGCTGGATGAACAGGGATCCGGCCAGGCCCGCGATGGCGGCGATCGCGCCGGCGAGGGCGAGGCCGCTGCCGGGCTGGTGGGTGACGGAGAAGGTGGCCCACCGCTCGATGCCCTCGAACTTCACGGTGCCCGCGCCGTCCGGCAGGGTCATCGTGTCGCCGAGCGAGAGCTTCTGCTTGAAGGCCTCGCCGGACTCGTCCTTGAAGGACTGCATCTTGTCCGTCTTGAGCACGTAGACGTTCTGCGGCAGGCCCGAGTCCACGCCGAGGCTGCCGTGCCACGCGTTGAGCATGAGCCGCGGCTGGAGCACGGCCGGGAACTGGGAGAACATCGTGCCCTGGCCCTCGCCGGCGTAGGTCGGCACGAAGACGGCGTTGAAGCCGAGCTGCTCCTGCTTGCCGTTCTTGTCCTTGTAGCCGTCGGTGACCTTGATCGCTCCGGTGGAGGTCAGGTTGGAGTCCTGCGGCAGCATCGGCACGGCGTCCTTGAAGATCACCTTGCCGGTGGGGTCGGTCACCGAGATGATCGGCGCGTAGCCGTGGCCCAGCAGGTAGACCTTGGAGCCGTCGACGTGCAGGGGCTTGTTGACCTGGATCTCGCGCTTCTGCGGCTTGCCGTGGGCGCCGTCGCTGAAGGTGACGTACGCCTTGAAGTCGCGCGGGGTGCCCTTCTGCGGGCCGGTCAGCTCGTACGTCGCGTCGAACCGGTCCAGCGTGAAGCTGAACGGCGGCAGGTCGTCGGGGTGGAAGAGGGTGCCGGCCTTGAAGTCGTCGTACTGGGTGAGCGTGTTCGAGAAGCCGGTGCCGCGCAGGACCAGCTTGCCGCCCTCGGACTTGAAGTACTGGCCCCAGGCGAAGGCCACCAGCATCACGATCAGCGCGACGTGGAAGATCAGGTTGCCGGCCTCGCGGAGGTAGCCCTTCTCCGCCGCGACGTGTCCCTCGCCGGCCTCGGTGCGGAAGCGGCGCCCGCGGAGCACCGCCGTGGCGTACGAGAGGACCTCGTCCGGAGTCTTCCCGGTGCGCCAGGTGGTGTGGGCGGGGAGCCGGTCGAGCCGCTTGGGGGCGCCCGGCGGGCGGCCGCGGAGCTGGCCGACGAACTGCCAGGAGCGCGGCAGGATGCAGCCGACCAGCGAGATGAACAGCAGCAGGTAGATCGCGGAGAACCACACCGAGCTGTAGACGTCGAAGAGCTGGAGCTTCTCGGCGACGGTCACCCAGGACGCGTGGGTGCGCTTCCAGTCGATGACCTTCGTCTCGTCGACGTTGCTCTGCGGGATGAGGGAGCCGGGGATGGCGCCCAGGGACAGCAGGAAGAGCAGGATCAGCGCCACCCGCATGGAGGTGAGCTGCCGCCAGAACCAGCGGGCCCAGCCGATCACGCCGATGCCGACGGCCGGCCCGGTGGGGCTGTCCTCCAGGGGGGCGGTGGAGAGCTGGGCTCCGGCCACGGCCTCCGCGGGGTCCGCGGCGGCGGACTCGGTGGCGTCCGCAGCGGCGGACTCGGGCGACGCCTCGGAGGGTGCCTTGTCAGTCGTACTCATGTCCGTGTAGTCCTCAGATCCCCACCGTGAAGCTTTGGGTCCAGCTCTGCATGTCGCTGACGATGCTGGCCCACATTCCTGTGACGAGCAGCAGACCGGTCAGGATCAGCATGCCTCCGCCGATGCGCATCACCCACGCATAGTGCTTCTTCACCCAGCCGAATGCGCCGAGCGCCTTGCGGAACGCGACCGCGGTGAGGATGAACGGCAGACCGAGTCCGAGGCAGTAGGCGACGGTCAGCAGCGCGCCCCGGCCGGCGCTCGCCTGGTCGAGGGAGAGCGTGGTGACGGCCGCGAGGGTCGGGCCCATGCAGGGGGTCCAGCCGACGCCGAAGAGCACGCCGAGCAGCGGGGCGCCGATCAGGCCCGCCGTCGGTTTCTTGTGGAAGCGGAACTCCCGCATCGTCAGACCCGGTATCGCGCCCATGAAGAAGAGGCCGAGAACGATCACCAGGCCGCCCAGGACCCGGGAGATGATCTCGTTGTTCTCCCGGAGGGTCTCCCCGAAGTAGCCGAAGAGCGCGCCGGTGGACACGAAGACGGCGGTGAAGCCGGCGATGAACAGGGCCGCGCCCGCCAGCATCCGCCCGCGCCGCGCCTCGGCGAGGTCGGCTCCGCTGACGCCGGTCACGTAGGAGAGGTAGCCGGGGACCAGCGGGAGCACGCAGGGCGAGAAGAAGGAGACGAGCCCGGCGAGGACCGAGATGGGCAGGGCCAGCAGCAGCGCCCCGCTCAGCACGGTGGTGTTCACGCCGGCCGCCTCGGCGGCGAGCACGTAGTCGACCACGAGGTCACTGCTCCGCGAGGATCGGGTCGATCATCGAGCGCAGTTGCTCCTCGCCCAGCGGGGCCAGGGTGCGGGCGGCGATCTTGCCCTCCCTGTCGAGGATGATCGTGGAGGGGATCGCGTTCGGGTTGAGCGTGCCCTTGGGGAAGCGCAGCATCAGCTTCCCGGCCGGGTCGTAGAGGCTCGGGTAGGTGATCCCGAAGGTCTCCTCGAAGGAGACCGCGTTCTGCGTGCTGGTGTCGCGGGTGTTGATGCCGACGAAGGCGACGTCCTTGCCGGCGTCGGCCAGTTCCTTGGAGACCTTCGCGAAGGCGGGGGCCTCGGCGCGGCACGGCGGGCACCAGGAGCCCCAGACGTTGAGGACGACGACCTTGCCCTTGAGGGTGGTGGTGTCGAGGGTCTTGCCGTCGACGGTTTCGCCGTCGAGCTTGGGGGCCTCGGAGCGCTCCCCCTTGGCGGCGGTGGAGATGCCGGTCGCGCCCGTGACGTAGTTGCCGCCGGTGGAGGTCGTCTTGCCGCCGTCCGAGCCGCTGCAGGACGTCAGGGCCATGACGCCCGCGACGGTCACCGCGGTCAGGACGGGCAGCAGGGTGGCGCGGCCGCTGGTCGAGCGGCGGCTACTTCGACGGACAGCAGCGCGGCTAAGGCTCATGTGAAAAGTTTCGCATGAGCAATTCGCGGATCTACCGCGCCCCCCGCAGGGGTGTCAATGCCCTGGTCAGGCAATGGCCGGGCGCAGACCGGCCAGCTGTCGGCCCGCGGCCGGGCCGTCGTCAGGCCGTCGTCAGGCCGTCGTCAGGCCGTCGTCAGGCCGTCGTCAGGTACGTGTTCCACCCGCCGGCCGGCAACTGGCCCGGGCCGAGTCCGCGGAGCCTGGCGAGCACCTTGGGGTCCTGGACATCCAGCCAGTCGGCGAACTGCCGGAAGGATACGAGCCGTACATCCCTTTTGTCCGCCATGCCTTTGAGGGCTTCCTCCACGGCGTCCATGTAGATGCCGCCGTTCCACTCCTCGAAGTGGTTGCCGATGAAGAGCGGCGCGCGGTTGGTCTCGTAGGCCCGCCGGAAACCGCCGAGGTAGGTGGCCGTGGCCTGGCTGCGCCAGGCCGGGTAGTTGGCGGGCACGCCCCTCGTGGTGTTCTTCGACTGGTTGGCGAGGATGTTGTAGTCCATCGAGAGCACCTCGAAGGAGTGCCCGGGGAACGGCAGGGACTGCAGCGGCAGGTCCCAGACGCCGGACCGGCGCACCGGCCAGACCTGGAGGCCGCCGGGCGAGCTGGAGTCGTAGCGCCAGCCCAGCCTCTGGGCGGTCGGCAGCAGGTTGTCCCGGCCGAGGAGGCAGGGGGTGCGGGCGCCGGTCAGCTCCTTGCGGTAGTCGAAGGGCAGGGGGTCGAGGTCGGTGAAGCCGGTGTGGGTGCGCCAGTTGGTGACGAACGACACAGCCTGGTCGATCTCGCTCTGCCAGTCGTCCGGGGTCCACCGGCCGACGGAGCCGGCCCCGCCGCAGAAGTGGCCGTTGAAGTGCGTGCCTATCTCGTGCCCGTCGAGCCAGGCCTCGCGGACGTACTTCAGGGTGGAGCGGACGTTCTCGTCCTTGAGGTAGCCGATGTCCGAGGCCCCGACCGGGTTGTTCGGCGGCCGGTAGAGGCTCCGCTTCGACTCGGGCAGCAGGTAGATGCCGGAGAGGAAGAAGGTCATGGCCGCACCGTGGTCCCTGGCGAGCTTGAGGAAGCGCGGGAAGAGGCCGTTGCCGATCTCTCCCGCGCCGTCCCAGCTGAAGACGACGAACTGCGGCGGGGTCTCGCCCGGCTGCAGGGGTACGGGCTTGTCCGGCTGGTTCGGCTGCGGGCCGGTGTCGGCGGTGGAGCCGTCACCGATGACCTCGGCCGGCTTCCCGCCGGGCTTGGGGTTCTTGATCGGCCCGGGGGTGCCGGGCTCGGTCCTGCCGGGTGAGCCGCAGCCCGCGATCCCCACCGCGGCGGCAGCCCCGAGCCCGAGTCCGAGCACTCCCCTTCGACTGAAGTCGCCCACGCCACCCTCCCCGTCGTCCCTCGCAAGCCCGCGTCGAATTCCATATAAACGGACAATTCAGAGCGACTTGCGGCATTGGAAGGGTGATTCCCGGCGCAACTTGTATTTATTTAGGTAAAACTGTAACGCTTCGTAACAGAGTGTCGATCATGGAGCGGGACGGCGTAACGATCCGTCAGGCGCCGAACGCCTTGGACGCACCCTTGACCGGCTTCGCGCCGGCCAGCAGGTGCGCCGGGACCAGGTCCCTGGCCGGCTCGCTGTAGCCCACCGACACCAGCTTGTCGCCCTGGAACGTGAAGGACGTCAGCGAGGCGAGGGTGCACTGGCGGCGGCGCGGGTCGTGCCACAGCCGGCGCTTCTCCGCGAAGCTGCGCACGATCCAGATCGGCAGCTGGTGGCTGACCGCCACGGCCTCGTGGCCGCGGGCCGCGTCGCGCGCGGCCTCCAGCGCGCTCATCATCCGGACCACCTGCTCGACGTACGGCTCGCCCCAGGAGGGCTTGAACGGGTTCGTCAGGTGCTTCCAGTTGCCGGGCTTGCGCAGTGCGCCGTCCCCGACGCCGAAGGTCTTGCCCTCGAAGACGTTCTCCGCCTCCAGCAGCCGGGCGTCGGTCGCCAGGTTCAGGCCGTGGACCTTGGCGATCGGCTCCGCCGTCTCCTGCGCCCGCTCCAGCGGGGAGGACACCACGTAGGAGATGTCCCGGCCCTTGAGGTGCTCGGCGACCCGGTCCGCCATCTGACGGCCCAGCTCGGAGAGGTGGTAGCCCTCGCGGCGCCCGTACAGGACCCCGTCCGGGTTGTGCACCTCGCCGTGGCGCACCAGGTGCACGACGGTGATCTCGCTGCTGCTCATGCGGTGGCCTCCGCGGCGGCTCGGGCGGCGGCGGGCAGCGCTGCCGCGATGCGCTCGACCGCCCGCTCGTCGTGGGCGGTGGAAACGAACCAGGACTCGAAGGCGGACGGCGGCAGGTAGACGCCCTGCGCCAGCATCGAGTGGAAGAAGCCGTTGAAGCGGAAGCTCTCCTGCTTCTTGGCGTCGTCGTAGTTGCGCACCTCGTCCTCGGTGAAGAAGACGGAGAACATGTTCGACGCGGTCTGCAGCCGGTGCGCCACGCCCTCCTTGGCCAGCGCCCCGCTGACCAGGCCCTGGATCTCCTTCGACACCGCGTCGACCTTCTCGTACGCGGCCGCGTCCAGCAGGCGCAGCTGCGCGAGGCCGGCGGCGGTGGCGATCGGGTTACCGGAGAGGGTGCCGGCCTGGTAGACCGGGCCGGCGGGCGCGAGGTGGCCCATGACGTCGGCGCGGCCGCCGAAGGCCGCCGCCGGGAAGCCGCCGCCCATGACCTTGCCGAAGGTCATCAGGTCGGGCTTGACCCCGTCGACGCCGTACCAGCCGGCGCGGGAGGTGCGGAAGCCCGTCATCACCTCGTCGGAGATGTACAGGGCGCCGTTCTCGCGGCAGAGGTCGGCGAGCCCCTGGTTGAAGCCCTCCGTCGGGGTCACGACGCCCATGTTGCCGGGCGCGGCCTCGGTGATCACGCAGGCGATCTCGCCGGGGTGCGCGGCGAAGGCCGCCCGGACCGCTTCCAGGTCGTTGTAGGGGAGGACGATCGTGTCGCCGGCCTGCGCGCCCGTCACACCGGGGGTGTCCGGCAGGGCGAAGGTCGCGAGCCCGGAACCGGCCGCGGCCAGCAGCGCGTCCACATGGCCGTGGTAGCAGCCGGCGAACTTCACGACCTTGGCCCGGCCGGTGAAACCGCGCGCCAGGCGGATCGCCGACATCGTGGCCTCCGTCCCCGAGGAGACGAGCCGCACCTGCTCGACGGGCTCGATGCGCGCCACGATCTCCTCGGCGAGCGCCACCTCGCCCTCACCGGGCGTGCCGAAGGAGGTGCCGCGGGCCACGGCCGCCTGGACGGCCGCGATCACCTCGGGGTGGGAATGGCCGAGGATCATCGGTCCCCACGAGCACACGAGGTCGACATACTCCCGACCGTCGGCATCGGTGAGGTACGGACCGGTGCCGGACACCATGAACCGGGGCGTACCGCCCACGGCGCGGAAGGCGCGCACGGGAGAGTTCACGCCGCCGGGGGTCACGAGGGAGGCGCGCTCGAAGAGCGTCTGCGAAACTGGGGCTTCATACGGGTACGGGTAGCTCACACCAGCCATGGTCTCAGAGGCCGCGACAGACTTGCGGACGGGCGTTTCACCGCGTCGCCGCGGGGGAGGTCACTGCCATGATGATCAGGCTGCGTGGCGGGGGCCGCGGGGCCGGGGCAAGCAAGACCAGTCGGGTGGAGATATGCAACGCGGTGGTGGACCGGGCGAGGGTACGGACGGCCTCGATCCGCAGCGCGCCCGCGAAGCCCGCGAGGCCCGCCGCCGGGGCAAGCACCGCCGTGCCACGGAGGCGGCCGACGCCGTCCCGGGGCCCACGACGCCCGCCGAGGACCCGCCCAGGGGTCGCGGCATGGGTGTGACGTACAAGTACTTCGGCGCCCCCGACGGAGCCACGGCGGCCCGCGTCCCGGTCACCATGCGGCCCGAGGAGCTCGGCGGCGACGAGCTCGGCATGGGCGGCCTCTTCACCAAGATCAAGCCGGAGACGGTGGCCGCGATGGTCCTGACCGGCATCGAGGGCATACCCCTGCACAAGGTCCCGCCGCTGGAGCTGGTCGTCCTCCACCCCGACTACGCGGTGGTCAAGCTCCCCATGACGGTGGTCGACCCGCTGCGCGGCATCGGCGAGGAATCGGTGGGCGCGGCGGCCTTCATCTGGTCCACGGTCCCGGACCGCGGCGGCCCGAGCGACGCCTTCAACGTCTACCAGCTGCTCCACGAGTGGCAGGACTTCTCCCACCGGCTGCATGAAGCCGGGCACCAGCCGTACTGCCTGGTCTGGCCCTGACCTGACCATGCTCATTGGACGACATGCGCCTCGCAGGAAACCTGTCGGTCGCCGTCGATCGCCCAGCGCCGAATGACGCCCCACGCCCGGCTCGAAGGGTGTGGGGCGTCATCCGTTCCCGTCAGGGCACTGCCTGGTCTGGCGCTGACCTGCTTCTTTCGTCACCCGTAGGCGGCCCGGTAGCGGACTGCGGCGCACTCTCCGCCTTCGCGCACTGCTCCTGACGCCAGCTCCTGACGCCACGTCACTCACATAGACCATTTTTTCTGATTTATCGCCTATTGCTATGAAATATGCGTGACTCCACCGACGTGACGGCGTATCACTACCTCGGGTGGGAAGTCGCTCTCGGTCCCCGCTCACGGGGAGCCTGCGCGCCTGCGCAGGTAGGGGCTTGCGGCCCTGAGTAGCCATCGTCACGGGCGCTCGGGAACCTCCTTCGGGAGGACTGAGACCCCAAGCAACAAGAAAGGTCCTGCTGTGGCATTGGATGTCATCCGGTCGGGTCCACCCGACAAAAAGCCTCGACGCAGTCTGTTCAAACGGGGAGTCCTCGTCCTGCTCCCCGCAGCGCTCCTGGCGGCGGCAACCCTGGTCCCGAACCTCGCTCACGCCCTGGAAGCCCCCGTGAACCTGGGGACCGCCACCAATTACGCGGTCCTCGCCGGTTCGACGGTCACCAACACGGGCCCCACCGTCATCAACGGCGATCTGGGGCTCCACCCGGGCACTTCGGTGACCGGCTTCCCGCCCGGCATCGTCAACGGAACGCAGCACATCACCGACGCCGCCGCCGCTCAGGCGAAGTCCGACCTCGTCATCGCCTACAACGACGCGGCAAGCCGGGGACCCGGCACCGCCACTCCGCCCGACATCGGCGGACTGACGCTGGCGCCCGGCGTCTACACGGCCTCGTCGACACTGAACCTGACCGGAACGGTCACTCTCGACGGCCAGAACAACCCCGAGGCCGTCTTCATCTTTCAGATCCCCTCGACCCTGATCACGGCTCCGAACAGCGTCGTAGCCCTGATCAACGGAGCAAATGCCTGCAACGTGTTCTGGCAGGTGGGCAGCTCCGCCACGCTCGACACGAACACCCAGTTCAAGGGCAACATCCTGGCCCTGACGTCCATCACGCTGAACACCGGCGCCGTGCTCGAGGGCCGCGCCCTGGCGCGCAATGGCGCGGTGACGCTGGACACCAACACCATCACGAGGGCGGCCTGCGCCGTTGGCCCGCCCGGGCCG
>NZ_JARAYQ010000112.1:0-25502 GCF_033794505.1 Streptomyces sp. MB09-01
CCAGAGGGGGTGGCAGGAGCAGGGGCAGGAGCTGACACAGGCGTGGGCGCGGGAGCCGGGGCGGCAGTCGCGGGCGCGGCGCTCGCCGCCCCCGTGGCGGCGTCGGCGACCTGCGGGGCCTGGGCGACGGTGGTGGCGGCCTGTGCGGAGGCGCCGTCCGTCGTCGTCGTGGGCTTCTCCGCACCGTCGGACTTCACCGGAGCGGCGACGCCCCCCGGCTTGTAGTCGGCGAAGAAGTCCCACCAGGCCCGGTCGACCGAATTCGGGTCCTGGAGGTACTGCTGATAGATCTCGTCGACGAGCCACTCATTGGCACCGAAGCCTGAGGCAGGGTTCTTCCCGCCCTCTGCTGCTTCGGTCGTGGTGCTCGAGTTACTGGGGGACTGTGGCGACACGGCGGCAACCGCCCTCTTCCGCTTCACAAGGTATGGACAGCGGGAATAAAGGCTACGCCTCCTGGACCGTGAGATGCAGACCGGGCGGGACATCCGTCGCGCAGGTCACATCGAACGGCGGGTTTCACCGCCTGGAATGGCGGGAAACACGTGTGGTTCGGGTAGGGGGCACCGAGGTTGCGGCCCCCTTGGCTTCGCACCCCTGACGGATCCCGGGTACGTGTGGCCGAGATCATGTCCTTCCCACTCGAACCCTACGTCAACACGGAGCCTGCGAGCTGCCCGGAAGCGTGACGAGGATGCGGCAGCCGCGTGACGATTCGGCCACTCCGATCCGCCCGCCGTGCAGCTCCACCGCCCAGCGGGCGATCGCCAGCCCCAGTCCGGTGCCGCCGTCGCCCCCGCGGGCGCTGCCCCGGTTGAACCGCTCGAAGACCCGGTGGCGCTCCGCCTCCGGTATGCCGGGCCCTTCGTCCCGTACCTCCAGGACCAGGCCGCCGGGTGCGTCGCCGGCCCGCGCGCGGACCGTGACCCGGCCGTGCGGGGGGCTGTGCTTGACCGCGTTGTCGATCAGGTTCGCCACCACCTGGTGCAGGCGCTCGTTGTCCGCGTACGCCCACAGCTCGGGCGGGAAGACGTCCAGGTGCAGGTGCACGTCGTTGCGGGTGTGCCCGCCCGAGCCGGAGAGCAGCCCCGGCCGCCCGGCGGCCGCCAGCCGCGACTCCTTCAGCACCCCCGACAGGTACGGCCACACCTCGAAGCGGCGGGCGCGCAGCGGGACCACGCCGTTGTCCACCCGGGACAGGTCCAGCAGGGTCTCCACGAGGCCGCCGAGGCGCTCCGTCTGCTTCAGCATCGTGCGCATGGTCTCGGGATCGGCGGCCGAGACCCCGTCCACCACGTTCTCCAGCACGGCCCGCAGCGCGGCGATCGGCGTGCGCAGCTCGTGCGAGACGTTGGCGACCAGCTCCTTGCGGTGCCGGTCCACGGCCTCCAGGTCGTCCGCCATCAGATTGATGGTGGAGGCCAGGTCGCCCAGCTCGTCGCGGCGTCCGGCCCCGCGCACCCGCCGGGTGTAGTCACCGTGGGATATCGCCCGGGCCACGGTCGTCATGTCGTCCAGCGGGGCCGTCAAGCTGTGCGCCACGAACTGCGTGATCAGCATCGAGGCGATCACCGAGAAGACCGTGATGAAGCGCAGCTCGGTGTCGGTGCGCAGGGCCACCAGCAGCAGGCCGGTCGTGATGAAGACCGAGACCACCACGAGCGTGCCCAGCTTGGTCTTGATCGAGAACGGCGAGAAGGGCCGCAGGCCCCCGGCGGGCCGGTGCCGCTGCCTCGGTCCGGTCGGCACGCCGCTCACGGCTGGGCCGGGGTCTCCAGGGCGTACCCGACGCCGTGGACGGTACGGATCCGCTCCGCGCCGATCTTGCGCCGCAGGGCCTTGATGTGGCTGTCGACCGTACGGGTCCCGGACGCGTCGGCCCAGTCCCACACCTCGGCCAGCAGCTGCTCCCGGGAGAGCACCGCCCGCGGGGTCCCGGCCAGGCACACCAGCAGGTCGAACTCGGTCGGCGTCAGGTGCACGTCCTCGGTCTGCACCCGGACCCGGCGCTGCGCGTGGTCGATCTCCAGATCGCCCAGGCGCAGCGTGGCCCCGCGCGGGGTGTGGGCGGCGATCGTCGCCCGCTCCACCCGGCGCAGCAGCACGTGGACCCGCGCCGCCAGCTCGCGCATCGAGAACGGCTTCGTCATGTAGTCGTCCGCGCCGACCCCGAGCCCCACCAGCAGGTCGGTCTCGTCGTCCCGCGCGGTGAGCATCAGCACCGGGACCGGCCGCTGCGCCTGGACCCGGCGGCAGACCTCCAGCCCGTCGAAGCCGGGCAGCATGACGTCCAGGACCAGCAGCTCCGGCAGCCAGCTCTCGGCCGCGGCGACGGCGGCGGGGCCGTCCGTCGCCGTCTGCACCTGGAAGCCCTCGGCGCGCAGGCGGGCCGCGATGGCCTCGGCGATGGTGTGGTCGTCCTCGACGACGAGCACACGCCGCTGGGCGCCGGGTGTCGCCGCGGCGCCGTTGTGTGTGGTGTGTGTCTGTTCCATGTCCGCCCCTGAAGATCCCGCGTGAATGGGGTGCAGCGTAGAGGAGGCACCGGCCTGCGGCTACGTGGGGTTCGGACATGGCATATGTGCTGGAGCAGCGTAAGCGGAATGATATGTACCGGGTGCCGGACCCCCCACGGGACCGGCACCCGGCGGGCGGGACCGGTCAGGTGCCCCGCCGTCTGTGGCCCTCTACAGGGTCAGCCCGTGCCCGTGCGGGAAGACCGGGTCGTGGGTGTCGTTCGGCACATCGGGACGGGAGGCCGCGACCGCTTCCATCGAGCGCGGGAGCTCGAAGGGGAGGCGGCCCTCGGGGATGGCCCGGCCGAAGGCCACGTCCAGCAGGGCGGCGTCCGAGGCGCCGTAGTCGGCGATCAGGGCGGCCGCGCGTGCGGCGATCTCCGGGATGACGGCGGCCCGCTCCAGGTTGATGCAGACCAGGGTCGGGACCCGGTCCAGGAGGGCCAGGACCTCCGTCAGCTCCGGCTCGGGGAAGGCCAGCGAGCCCGAGTGGAAGAAGGACTCGAAGAGGTTCTCCCGGGGCTCGTACGGGGTCCGCAGGCGCAGGACTGCGAGGTCCGCCCCGGCCGGTCCGTCGACCACCTCGCCGTACCCGGCGGCCACGCCCTCGTCCACGCCCCGCACGTACAGCCTCGGCCGCCCGCGCAGCGGCAGCCGGCCGTCCGGATTGGTGAGGACGGTCAGGGAGCGGCGCTGGGCCGCGTCGCCCATGGCCGCGAAATCGGCCCGGCCCACGGTCTCGGCCGCCGCGTCCGGGTCCACGTACGGGTTCTCGAACAGGCCGAGCGTGAACTTCTCGCGCAGCAGCCGGCGTACGGACCCGTCGATCCGGGACTCGGCGACGCGGCCCGAGCGGACCAGCTCCACGACGACCTCCGGGCACTGCTCGCCGCCGAACTGGTCGCAGCCGGCCTCCAGGGCGCGGGCCGCCCGCTCGGCCACGCTCAGGTGCTCCACGCCCCAGGCGCGCGCCGGATGCACCTGCCCGAAGATCGTCGCGTCGTTGAGCAGCCCCCAGTCGGTGCAGACGATCCCGTCGAAGCCGAGCTCCTCCCGGAGCAGGCCGGTGACCACGCCCTTGCTGAAGCCGAAGCCGACCTCCTCCCAGTCGGTGCCCACCGGCTGGCCGTAGTACGGCATCATCTGCGCGCACCCGGCGGCTATCGCGGCCTTGAACGGCTCCAGGTGGTGCTCGCGCATGCCGCCCGGGTAGACCTGCTCCTTGCCGTGCGCGAAGTGCGGGTCCTCGCCGTCCTTCTGCGGGCCGCCGCCCGGGAAGTGCTTGACCATGGCGGAGACCGATCCGGGACCGAGGGCCGGGCCCTGGAGGCCGCCTACGTACGCCCGGACGAGCCGGCCGGTCAGCTCGGCGTCGGAGCCGAAAGTGCCGGTCTGGCGGGCCCAGCGGGGCTCGGTGGCCAGGTCGATCTGCGGGTGCAGGGCGACGCGGAAGCCGACGGCGAGGTACTCGCGGCGGACGGTGTCGGCGAACCGGTGGACGAGCTCGGGATCACCGATCGCGGCCAGGCCCAGGGCCTCCGGCCAGGCGGAGAAGGCGCCGGCGTTGAAGGAGGCGCCGATGTTGTCGGTGAAGGCGTGGCGCGGGTCGGTCGAGAGGGTGACCGGGATGCCGAGGCGGGTGGCCGCGGCCATCTCCTGGACGGCGTTCTGCCACCGGGCCATCTCGAAGGCCCCGTAGGTGCCCAGCAGGTTGAAGTGCGACAGGAAGCGGTCCTCGACCAGCTCGGGCGTGGTGAACGGGAGCATCGAGCCGTCGGTCTCGGTGACCGGGCTGCCGTCCGCGTTCATCATCAGCATCGAGTGGAAGAGCTGGCCGGCCTTCTCCTCCAGCGTCATCCGGGAGAGCAGATCCGCCACGCGCCGGTCGACGGGGAGGGAGGCGTCCTGGTACTCGGGGATTGCGTTCACGGCGGGGCTCCTGGACTGCGTGGCCGGGCGGATCGGCGGCGTGGGCGTCACGGTAGAGGCGAAAACCTAGCACCCGCTAGGTTTTTGAAAGTGACGTGGGTCACCCCCGGCGGTGGCCGGAAGGGGGCGGCGTCTAGGGTGGGGCGCATGGCAGGGGACACGGGGCGAGCGGCTCCGAAGGGCGCCGGGCGCGGGACCTACGCGGTCGGCGACGCCCGCCGGCAGAAGATCCTCGACACCGCGGTGGAGCACTTCGCGCAGTGGGGCTTCCACGCCTCCTCGCTGGCCCGGATCTCGGCCGGCTGCGGGATCACCCAGGGCGGGCTGCTGCACCACTTCCGCGGCAAGGAGGACCTGCTGCTGTCGGTGCTCGCGCAGAGCGAGCGGCACGACGTGGAGCGGCTCTTCGGCGAACCCGCCGCATCGGTCGCCGCGTACTTCACCACCCTCGTGGGCCTGGCCGCGGACAACGAGCGGCGGCCGGGGATCGTCCGGATGTTCAACACCCTGGTCGGCGAGGCCGCCGACCCCGGGCATCCCGCCCACGCGTACTTCCAGCAGCGCTACGCCCGGGTGCTCGGCCACACCGTCGAGGTGCTGGAGGCGGGCGTCGCGCGCGGCGAACTGCGCCCGGACGCCGACTGCGACGCCGTCGGGCGGGAGATCATCGCCGTCATGGACGGGCTGCAGATCCAGTGGGTGCTGGCGCCCGGGAACGTGGACATGCCGGCCCGGCTGCGCGGGTTCCTGGACCGGCTGCTGCGGGAGGTCTCGGCGGCGGGGACGGGCCTGCCGGCCCCGGCCGTGTCCTAGGCCGGGTGTTCCAGGCCCGGGTGGCCTGGGCCCGGGTGCCCCCTGGGGCCGGGTGGCCTAGCGCGCCGTGAAGGAGGGCAGGGCGTCCACCACCTTCGTCAGGGCCGGCGGCAGGGAGCCCTGGGCGCCCGCCACCTCGTAGCCGCCGTGCACGAAGGTGTAGAAGTACCCGTCGTAGATCGTGGGGCCGCCCGTGGCGCTCCTGGGCAGGTGGGCGAAGTCCGCCTCCTCGAGGGCGGTGCGCAGGGCGGCGAGCCCGGCCTCCGGCATCGTGCCGGTGCGCTCCTGCTTCGCCTCGGCGTCCAGCAGGGTCCAGGAGCCGTCGCCCTTGACGATGAGGGTGTGGGTCCGGCCGGCGAAGCCACCGCTGCGGGTGACGCGGACCAGGGTCTCGCCGGGGGCGGGGAGCCGGCCGGCCGTGGGGCTCGCGGTGGGGCCCGGGCTCGTTCCAGGGCCGGGGGCGCTCCCGGTCGGGCCCGGGGCCGACTCCGTGGAGGCCTTCGGAGGCGTGTCGTCGCCGTCTCCGGAGGCGGACGGTCCGCATCCCGTGAGCAACGCCGCGCTCAGCACCAGGCCCGCCACCGCTCGGAACGTGCGCACACCCACCTCCGCCATCACTCCGGTCCAACCCCGAGTATGGAGTCCGCCCACCCGTTCCGACAGCTCCCGGAGGCCGACATCAGCCGGATCGCCCCCTGGCGGCTGCTGCCGCCGCTGCTCGCCGCGGTCCTCGGCCTCTGGGGCCTGGAGCGGAGCGGCAGCATGTGGCGCGACGAGTCCGTCACCTGGCAGGTGGCCCACCGGCCGCTCGGCGGGATCTGGGAGCTGCTGGGCGGCGTCGACGCCGTCCACGGCCTGTACTACCTGCTCATGCACGGGGTCTTCCAGCTCTGGGACGGCGGCCTGTGGGCGCTGCGGCTGCCCTCCGTCGCCGCCACCGCGCTCGCGGCCGCCGGGGTGGCCGCCGTCGCGCACCGGCTGGCGGGGGAGCGGGCCGCGCTGATCGCCGGCTGCGTGTACGCCGTCCTCCCGCCGGTGCAGATGTACGCACAGGAGGGGCGCTCGTACGCCCTGGTCGCGGCCGCCGTGGTGTGGGCGACGTACCTGATGCTGCGCGAGCGGTGGGCGGCGTACACGCTGGTGCTGCTGCTCGGCTGCTGGCTGCACGAGTTCGCCGTACTGGCGCTGCTCGCCCACGCCTTCACCGCGTGGCGCTCGCGCGGCTGGCGGTGGAGCGCCGCCGCCGTGGTCGTCCTCCTGCTGCCGCTGGCCGTGGTGAGCGCCCGGCAGGCCGAGCAGCAGCTCGGCTGGCTCGGCCGGCCGAGCTGGCAGGACTGGGCGGCGTACGCAGTGGTGGGCGGCGCGGCCCTGCTGCTCGCGCGGGGGGCCGCGAAGGACCTCGTCCGGGTGGCGCTTCCCCTCGCCCTGCTGCCGCCCGGGCTGCTGATGGTGATCTCCCTGCTGCACCCCTGGTACGTCGACCGGTACGTGCTCTACGCGCTGGCCGGACCCGCCCTGCTGGCCGGGGCCCGGCTGGCGGCCGCCCGCGGGTGGTGGCCGTGGGTGCTGGTCGCGGCGCTGCTCGTGCCGTTCGGCATCTGGTCGGTGTGGCTCCGCACGCCGGAGAGCCGCAAGGACGACGTCCTCGCGGTGGCCGCCGCGGTCCGGGAGCGGGCCCGGCCGGGGGACGCCGTGGTGTTCATGCCCGCGCGCCGGCGCGAGTGGCTGCTCTCCTCGCCCGGGACCCACGCGGAACTTCGCGACGTGGCCCTGGACCGCACCCCGGCCGCTTCGCACAGCCTCCAGGGCACCGAGCTGCCCCCGGACCGGATCCGCTCGGCCCTGCTCGCCTCGCCGCGGGTGATCGCCCTGCTGGACCCGTCCGGTCAGCCACTGGACCCGTACCCGCGGGAGGCGGTCAAGCGGGAGACCCTGGCCACCCGGTTCGAACTGTGCTCGACGACCGCCGTGCGCGGAGCCCGCATCGCCGTGTACGCCCACCGGGGCGCCTGCCGCTGACCCGCCGGGGGTGCGCCGTCGGTGTCGGCCCGCCGGGGCGCTCGCCGCTGCCCCGACGGGCGCCCCGGGCCGTGCCGGCCTGCCGGGAGGCGCGCCGCTGACCCGGCCCGGCGGGGCCCCGGTCCGCGTGCGGCCGGCACCGGCCTGCCGCCGCCCCGCCCGGCCGGCACTCCGGGCGGCGGAGGAGGATGGGGCGACCCGCGTCGTCCAGCCGGAGGTGCCCAATGCCCACGCCCCAGAACGCCGCGTCCCAGGAGCCCGGACCGGGAGCGGGGCGCGAACCCGCGGCGGGACGGCTCGCCGGAGCGCTGCCCGGGCCGGAGGCCGGAGGGACGCCCGGGCCGGGGACCGGATCGCCGCCCCGGCCGAAGGCCGAACCGCTGCCAGGGCCGCTCGTCGGGGTGGACTGGCTGGCCGGGCGGCTCGGGGCGGCCGGACCGGTGGTCCTCGACGCTTCCGTCGGTGCCCACCGGGGTGCCGAGCGCCGGATTCCGGGGGCCCGCCCCTTCGACCTCGACGGGGCCCTGTCCGACCACGGGGCCCCCGCCCCGCACACCATGCCCGGGGCCCGGGCATTCGCCGAGGCCATGCGGGCGCTCGGGGTCCGCGACGCGGACACCGTCGTCGTCTACGACGGCGCCGGGATCTACTCCAGCGCCCGCGCCTGGTGGATGCTGCGCGCCATGGGCTTCGACCGGGTCGCCGTCCTCGACGGGGGACTGCCCGCCTGGACCGCCGCCGGCCTGCCCGTCGAGGACACCGGCCCGGCCTACGACGGCCCGCCCGGCTCCTTCACCGCGCGGCCCCGCCCCGGGCTGCTGGTCGGCGGCGAGGCCGTCGCCGCGGCCCTGGCCGATCCGGCAGCGGCCGTCGTCGACGCCCGCACCCGCGGGCGCTTCGCCGGTACCGCCCCCGAGCCCCGCCCGGGCCTGCGCGGCGGGCACATGCCGGGCGCGGTCAACCTGCCGTTCGGCGAACTGCAGGACCGCGACGGCCTGATGCGTCCGGCCGGCGAGCTCCGCGCGGCCTTCGCCGAGGTCGTGGGCGGGCGCGACCGCCTCTACTTCAGCTGCGGCTCCGGGGTGACCGCCTGCGTGCTGGCCCTCGGCGCCGACCTCGCCGGATACGAGGAGCTGGCCGTGTACGACGGCTCCTGGAGCGAGTGGGGCGTGCCGTCGCCGCTTCGCCCGGTCGCGACCGGCCCGTAGGCGCCCGGAGGGTGCCGTGCTCCGCCGCCGGCCGGGCCGGGGGCTTCCGGGGCCGGGGGTTAACCCCACCCGGAGTCCGGGTACCGGCCCCATCGGCCGGGCGGTGGAGCCGCGCGAGGATCGGTCCATGACTTCTCACGCCACGTCACACCGCCTCGTGCGCACCGCGGTTGCCGTCCTCGGGGCCGGGTTCCTGCTGGCCGGCTGCTCCTTCTCGGACGGACCGAAGAAGACCGCGACCGCCGACACCACGGTCACCGAGCCGGTCGCGGCGGTCGAGGTGACGGACGCGCGGTCGGGCTCGATCGAGGTCACCCCGGGGGCGGGTCCCGGCGTCACGGTCCGCCGCACCGTCCACTACCGCGGCGACACGGCCCCCACCCCCGGCCAGCAGGTCAGCGCGGGTGTGCTCACCTTCTCCGACGGCTGCTCCGGCAACTGCTCCATCGACTACCGCCTGGAGGTCCCGGCCTCGGCCAGGGTCAAGCTGGAGAGCAGCAGCGGCCGCATCACCGTCACGGGCGTGGCCGCCGCCGAGGTGGAGGCCGACTCCGGCGAGGTCCGTGCCGAGCGCATCGCGGGCCCCCTGAAGATCCGTACCTCCTCGGGCGACATCACCGCGGCCGGCCTCTCCGGCCCGAGCGCGGACGTCCACTCGGACTCGGGCGACGCCCGCATGGACTTCACCGCGGCCCCGTCCTCGGTGCTGGCCGAGACCACCTCGGGCGACGTCACGCTGAAGGTCCCCACGGCTCCCTACCGGGTCGACGTCTCCACCACCTCCGGCACCCGCGACATCACCCTGCCCGCAGACCCCTCGGCCCCCTCCCGCCTCTCGGCGAAGACCACCTCGGGCGACGTCCGCGTCTCCGCACGGAGCTAGCGCGGACCGTGGCCCCGAAGGCGTACGTCAGGAGCCGCCGCCGCTGACACCAGGTGCGACGAAGCGTCGGTGCAGGGGGTAGAACTTCGGCTCGGGGTCGCTCGCCACGCCCAGTTCGCCCTTGAGCACGGGGGCGATCCTGGCCTCGATGAACCGGTTGAAGTGGTCCTCCGACTCCCAGATGTCCATCACGTTGAGGCCGCCGCGGACGAACCAGGCGGAGTGCAGCACACACCCGTCCGGTGCGTCCTCTTCCCAGCGCACCTTCTGGCGCACCGCGTCGTACACGTCGGGTGTGATCTCGGGCCAGGAAAAGGTCATCACGACTGCCATGGAGTTTCCTCTCGACCGCCTGGACGCGCCGCGGCCGGACGGCACGCGTATCGCACAGCGACGCTAAGCCGCCGGCATGGCCCGTGCACTCCAGGGCGTCCATCAGTGAAGGGTGCCGACGGAACCACGCGGAGGCGTTCGCCCCGGGCGAACGGGGGTTGGGGAACATTGGGGAGCGCACATGCATTGAGTCGGCATAGCTCAACTTCACTGCCGGAGGGAAGATCATGGCTTCGACGTCCGTCACACTCACTCTGCCCGTGCTGCCGCTCGACGACGAGGTCGTGCTGCCCGGAATGGTTGTTCCGCTGGACCTGTCCGACGCCGAGGTGCGCGGGGCCGTGGAGGCGGCCCAGGCCGCGGCGGGCAGCGGGAAGCCGCGGGTGCTGCTCGTGCCGCGGATCGACGGGAAGTACGCCGCGACGGGTGTGCTCGGGACGGTCGAGCAGGTGGGGCGGCTCTCCGACGGTGACCCCGGAGCGCTCATCCGCGGCCGCGGCCGGATCCGCATCGGCGCCGGCACCACCGGACCCGGGGCCGCGCTCTGGGTCGAGGGCGAGACCGTGGACGAGCACGTGCCGGACCCGCTGCCGGGATCCGTGGCCGAGCTCGTCAAGGAGTACAAGGCGCTCGCCACCAGCTGGCTCAAGAAGCGCGGCGCCTGGCAGGTCGTGGACCGGGTCCAGCAGATCGAGGGGGTGTCCGCGCTGGCGGACAACTCCGGGTACTCCCCGTTCCTGACGGTCGACCAGAAGGTCGAACTGCTGGAGACCGCCGACCCCGTCGCCCGCCTCAAGCTCGCGATCAAGGCGCTCAGCGACCACCTCGCCGAGCAGGACGTGGCCGAGTCCATCGCCAAGGACGTGCAGGACGGCGTCGACAAGCAGCAGCGGGAGTTCCTGCTCCGGCGGCAGCTGGAGGCCGTGCGCAAGGAACTGCGCGAGCTGAACGGGGAGAAGGACGGCGAGGAGTCCGACGACTACCGGGCCCGCGTCGAGGCCGCCGACCTCCCCGAGAAGGTCCGGGAGGCCGCGCTCAAGGAGGTCGAGAAGCTGGAGCGGGCCAGCGACCAGAGCCCGGAGGGTTCCTGGATCCGCACCTGGCTGGACACCGTGCTGGAACTGCCCTGGAACGAGCGCACCGAGGACCAGTACGACATCCGGGGAGCCCGGGCGGTGCTGGACGCCGAGCACGCCGGCCTGAGCGACGTGAAGGACCGCATCACCGAGTACCTCGCCGTCAGGAAGCGGCGCAGCGACCGCGGCATGGGCGTCATCGGCGGCCGCCGCGGCGGGGCCGTCCTCGCGCTCGTCGGGCCGCCCGGCGTCGGCAAGACCTCCCTCGGGGAGTCCGTGGCGCACGCCATGGGCCGCAAGTTCGTGCGCGTCGCCCTCGGCGGCGTCCGCGACGAGGCCGAGGTCCGCGGCCACCGCCGGACCTACGTCGGCGCCCTGCCGGGCCGGATCGTCCGGGCCATCAAGGAGGCCGGGTCGATGAACCCGGTGGTGCTGCTCGACGAGATCGACAAGGTGGGCTCCGACTACCGCGGCGACCCGGCGGCCGCCCTGCTGGAGGTCCTGGACCCGGCGCAGAACCACACCTTCCGGGACCATTACCTGGAGGTGGAGCTCGACCTGAGCGACGTCGTCTTCCTGGCCACCGCCAATGTCCTGGAGGCCATCCCGGAGGCGCTGGCCGACCGGATGGAGCTCGTCCGCCTCGACGGCTACACCGAGGACGAGAAGGTCGTCATCGCCCGCGACCACCTGCTCCCGCGCCAGCTGGAGCGCGCCGGCCTCGGCGCCGACGAGGTGGTCCTGGAGGAGGGCGCCCTGCGCAGGCTGGCCGGGGAGTACACCCGGGAGGCGGGCGTCCGCACCCTGGAGCGGTCCATCGCGCGCCTGCTGCGCAAGGTTGCCTCCCAGCACGAGCTGGGCGAGCGCGAGCTGCCCTTCAGCGTCGGCGCCGACGACCTGCGCGGGCTGATCGGACGCCCGCACCACGTGCCCGAGTCCGCCCAGGACCCGGCCGAGCGGCGCACCGCGGTCCCCGGCGTGGCCACCGGCCTCGCCGTGACCGGCGCGGGCGGCGACGTGCTGTTCGTGGAGGCGTCGCTGGCCGATCCGGAGACGGGCGCGGCCGGCCTGACCCTCACCGGCCAGCTCGGCGACGTCATGAAGGAGTCGGCGCAGATCGCACTGAGCTTCCTGCGCTCGCACGGCGCGGAACTGGAGCTCCCGGTCGCCGACCTGAAGGACCGAGGCGTGCACATCCACTTCCCGGCGGGCGCCGTGCCCAAGGACGGCCCGAGCGCCGGCATCACGATGACGACCGCGCTCGCCTCGCTGCTCTCCGGACGGCAGGTCCGCACCGACGTGGCCATGACCGGCGAGGTCTCGCTGACCGGACGGGTCCTGCCGATCGGCGGGGTCAAGCAGAAGCTGCTGGCCGCGCACCGGGCCGGGCTGACCACCGTGATCATCCCGAAGCGGAACGAGGCCGACCTGGACGACGTCCCGGCGGAGGTGCTGGAGGGGCTGGAGGTGCACCCGGTGACGGACGTGCGCCAGGTGCTGGAACTCGCCCTGGCCCAGGCGGAGGTGGAGGTCGCCGCCGCGGCGTGACGGAGGGCCGCACGGCGCGCCGGGTGTCCCCCTTCACGCTCCGAGCGCGCCCCCGGCGGCGCCGAGTGCGCGCCCGCCTCGCGCCCCGCTCGCGCCCCACCACACGGCCCGGCTCCCCGCTCCGGCGGGGTCCCGGGCCGTCGGCGCACGCCCTGCGAAATACTGGCCCTCACCCACCGAGGTGCCACACACCATCGAAGGAGCGGGACGTGCACGGGAGCGAAGACCAGGAGTTCCTTGCCCTGGAGCGGGAGCTGTCCGTCTTCCTCCGGCGCGCCCGCGCCTCCTCCGGCGAGATGGCCCGCGAGCTCCACCCCGAGCTGGAGCCCGCCGCGTACGGGCTCCTCGTACGCCTGGAGGCGGCCGGCCGGCAGCGGGCCACCGAGCTCGCCGCCTACTTCGGCGTCGGCAAGGCCACCATGAGCCGGCAGCTGCGGGCCCTGGAGGTCCTGGGCCTGGTGGCCCGCGAGCCGGACCCCGCCGACGGCCGGGCCTTCCTGGTCGGCCTCACCGAGGAGGGCCGCGAGCGGTTCCTGCGGGTACGGGGCGCACGGCGCGAGCAGTACATGCGCAAGCTCGCCGGCTGGGACCGCGGCGAGGTGGCGGAACTGGCCCGGCTGCTGAACCAGCTGAACGCCGGCGCGGAGTAGGGGCACCCGCCCCACCCGCGCCCAGGTCCTAGAGCTCCGCGTAGACCGCCGACGCGTCGTCGTGCCGCTTGTACCGTGCCGGAGGCCGGGCCGGGTCGCGCTCGAGGGCGCGGACCCGGCCGATCAGGCCCTCCGCTCCCTCCTTGCGCAGCACCGCCAGGCACTCGGCCCAGTCGCCCTCCCCGAACGTGTCCGTCCACCGGCTCGCCCCGTCCGTGAGCGCGGCCACCGCCCGCACCTGCCCGCGCGGGGTGCGCCCGGTCACCGCCAGGGCGGCCACCGCCGGGTCCGCGGCCGCCGTGAAGAAACCGCCCTCCGCGTTCCGCAGCGCGTCCGTCCCCGCCACCGAGCGCAGCACCTCCCGCGGCACCCGGTCCAGCCGGTCGTCGAGCACCGCCGTCACCTCGCCCCCGGGCGCCTGGAGGAGGAGTACGGAGTCCGAGAGCACGAGGTGCTCCACGCAGGCCTCGTCCCAGCGGACCATGACGACCGTCGCCTGCGGGGTGCGGACGTGAGAAAGGTCACAGGTGTCGCGGTGGGCCTCGGCCGTGGCGCGGACGGACTCGGCCAGAATCCGGTCCAGCGTCATGTCCCGTCGCGATCCGGACAGTTCGGTCAATCGGCCGCCGAGCCGGGCCGCGAACCACGGAACTCCGTGCACGCAGCCGTCCTCGCCGCTCGGCGGGGTGACTCCGTCCAGGGCGACCAGCACGCCGCCGCCCGAGGCGGGGATCGTGGCCGACACCCAGTCCTCATTGGGGCGTTCTTCACTGCCGGGGGCCGAGGCGAGGTCGATGCGCATGCCGCCATTCTGCCGGGCGGGGACCGCGCCGCACGTGCAGGTCCGTACCAAAGCGGGAGGAGGCGTGCGGGCCCGTACGCGGACCGTCCGGGCGCGGGCCGGAGGGGCCCGGGCAGGGCGCGGGCACGCTGGCGGACATGTGGGCGGGCATCCTGCCAAAGCCCGCATCGATCTTTCAACCGCCTGTCCACGGAAGCGCTCTGGGGCAGGGTGCCCGAGTTGGTTGCCAACTCTTCCGTGATGTTCACTCGTTCGAGTGGCCGGGTGGGCGATGTGCGGCTCTCTCCCCAACACGCTGCAAAGGTCTGAGGCGGTACGAGGGGGCAGGGGGCGTTTACTTGTTGACCGGCCGTTACCTCGGCCACACGAGTAGACGAGCACAAGCACACGTACAGGATTGCGAGCACCGGTGCAGAAGAAGCGGTCTCGGAAGAACGGCACCGCCGCCGACGGCCCGGCCCCCGCAGGACGCCGCGTCCGCGTGCGCCGCAGGCTGGTCGTCGGCGTCGCCGTCGCCGGCCTCACCGTCCTCGCGGCAGGCGCCCCCGCCGTCGTCACCGCCGCGAGGGAGCTGAACGACTCCCAGCGGCTGGTCACCCTCGCGGAACAGACCGGGCAGATCCTCACCGTCGCGCACGTCCTCGCCGACGAGCGCGACGCCGTGGTCGAGTACGCCGCCAAGGGCCGCCCCGGCGCCGCCAGGGGAGCCCTCCAGGAACGCATCGGGCGGACCGACCGGCAGATCGCCGAGGCCGCGACCGAGGTCGACGAGCCCCTCGCGGTGGCCCTCGCCCGCGTCGCGACCGTCCGTACCGAGGCCATCGACGGCAAGGGCACCGCCCTCGCCGCCCACCAGGCCTACACCGGCGTCATCACGGAACTCCTCGCCCCGGGGGGCCGGCTCGCCGAGCTGACGCCGCCGCGCGCCGAGGCCGCCCTCACCACCACCCGCCCGCTCGCCCCGCTGGGCCAGGCCGTGGAACAGGCCTCGGCCACCCGCGGACTGCTGCTCGCCGCGCTGGCCGTCCCCCGCGGCGAGCAGCTCCCGGGCTCGGCCGTGGCCGACGAACTCACCACCGCCGCCCAGCGTTCGCGCGTACGGGAACTGGCCGCGCTGGACGACTTCGCGCGCGCCGCGCGGCCCGACGTGCGCCAGACCCTCACCGCCACCGTCACCGGCCCCGAGGTCAAGACGGCCGACGACTTCCTCAAGCGGCTCACCGACCGGCCGACCCTGAACCCGGCCGACCGCAAGACCGACGGGGCCGCCGTCGGCAGCGCGCTCACCGCCCGCATCGACCGGATGCGGACCGTCGAGGCCACCCTCGCGGGCCAGCGCGCCTCCGCCCTGGCCTCCCTGCGCGACGACGACGTGACCCGGCTCGAAACCCTGGTCGCCGTGCTCGGTCTGCTGTTCCTGATCGCCGTCGGCGTCTCGACCGCCGTCGCCCGCTCGCTGACCCGGCCGCTGTCGGTCCTGCGGCGCGGCGCGGCGCGGCTGGCGACGCCGGAGGGCTCGGTGGAACCGGTGCGGTTCACCGGCCGCAACGACGAGTTCGCCGAGGTCGTGCGCCACCTGAACGCGGTGCGCGACCAGACGGTCTCCCTGCACACCCGGATCGCCGGGCTCGACGCCGACCGCCGCCGGATCATCGGCCGCAACGAGGCGCTGACCGCCAGCCGGGACGTGCTGGAGGAGGAGCTGGTGAAGCTGCGGGCGGGGCTGGAGGAGCACCGCCGCGTCATGTCGACGACCTCCGTCTCCCTGTCGCTGCGGACGCTGGGCTTGGTCGAGCGCCAGCTCGCGGTCATCGAGGAGCTGGAGTCCAAGGAGCAGGACCCGGACCGGCTCGCGACCCTGTTCAAGCTCGACCACCTGGCGACCGTGATGCGCCGCCACAACGAGAACCTGCTGGTCCTGGCCGGGCAGGAGCACGGCCACGGGCAGGTGCTGCCGGTGCCGCTGGTCGACGTGATGCGGGCCGCCGTCAGCGAGATCGAGCGCTACGAGCGCGTCGACCTCGCGGCGCTGCCCTCGTACACCCAGGTCGCCGGGCACGCGGCCGACGACCTCTCACACGTGCTGGCCGAGCTGCTGGAGAACGCGACCACGTTCTCGCCGCCCGAAGTCAAGGTGAAGGTGTCCGGCTGGACGCTGGACTCCGGTGACGTGGTGCTGTCCGTCGTGGACGAGGGCATCGGGGTCACCGGGGACCGGCTGGAATCGCTGAATTCCCGGCTGTCCACGCCCGAGGCGTACGACGAGGAGCCCGAGGCCGAACACGGCCTGGGCCTCGGTCTGTACGTGGCCGGGCGGCTCGCGGCGCGGCACGGGGTCACCGCGGAACTGCGCGCCGGGCGGCACGGCGGGACCGAGGCCCTGGTGGTCGTCCCGGCGGCGCTGCTGCCCGCCACCCCGCCGGTCTCCCCGGTCCACACCCTGGCCACGCCGGGCGCGCCCGCGCTGCACCTGCCGGGCGTGATCGCCGAGGCCAACGAGAACACCCTCCCGCCCCGCCGCCGCGGCACCCACGCGGCCCCGGACCCCACGGAACAGGCCGCCACCGACGCCACGGAACCGGCCGCCCCCGCTTCCGCCGACGCCACGGAACCTGCCGACTCCGCTTCCGCCGACGCCGTGGAACCTGCCGACTCGGTTGGCGCCGATGCCGCGGAACCGGCCGCACCGGCTACCGATGCCGCGGAGCCGGCCGCCCCGGCTGCCGATGCCGCAGGGCCCGTGGCTCCCGAGACCGACGCCGTGACGGAGCCCGAGCTCCCGACCGACGCCGCCACCTCTCCCGCGGAGCCCGCGGTACCTGCTGCCGACAATGCGGCCGCGGCCGCAGCCGCTGCCGCGGAGCCCGCGGTCCCGGCTCAGGCCGACACGGAGGCGGAGCCCGCCTTCCGCGTGCCCACCACCACGGTGGCTCCGGTGACCCTGGCCGAGGCCCTCGCCGGCCCCGCCCTCCCGGCCGAGGCCGCGGAGCCGACCGCCGAGGTGGAAGCCCCGTTCCCGGCTCCGGCCGAGGCCGGACTGCCGCCGGCGGACCAGATCTTCACCGCCGCACCCCCCGCGGACCAGGCCTTCCCGGCCGAGCCCCCGGCAGCGGACGTGCCCGCGGACCAGGCCTTCCCGGCCGAGCCGCCGGCAGGGGCCCCCGCAGGGGACGTGCCCGCGGACCAGGCCTTCCCGGCCGAGCCGCCGGCAGGGGCCCCCGCAGGGGACGTGCCCGCGGACCAGGCCTTCCCGGCCGAGCCGCCGGCAGCAGGGGCCCCCGCAGGGGACGTGCCCGCGGACCAGGTCTTCACCGCCGGGCCCCCCGCAGGGGACCCGCACAGGCATGCCCCCGCCGAAGGCAACTGGCTTCCCCGTCAGGGCAGCCACCCCGCCGACACCGACGACGCCGTCACCGACAAGGGCCTGCCGAAGCGGACCCCGCGCACCGTCACCGCCGGGCGCGCGGACGACGTACGGCCGCCCGCGCCACCGCGCCGGATCGACGCCGACGAACTCCGGCGCCGGCTCGGCGGCTTCTACCAGGGAGCCCAGGACGGGCGACGTGTCGCCGCCGCCGAGCTCGCCCAGGAGCACGCGCAGGACCAGGGGCAGGGACACAGCAAGACCGACCAGGGGGACACCGCACAGGAGGCACGCACATGACCGCGCCCAGTACGTACGGACTGAGCACCCAGGCCCGCAATCTGCAATGGCTGCTGACCGACCTGGTCGAGGAGGTGCCCGGCGTCAACTCCGTCGCCGTCGTCTCCTCGGACGGGCTGCTGCTCCTGTCCTCCGACCCTGCGACGGGCGGCGCGGGCGAGCCCCGGGCCGAAGCCGGGCCGAAGGGCCCGCGCGGGGCGTCCGCCGACCTCGCGACCATCGTGTCCGGCCTCGGCAGCCTCACCTCCGGCGCCGCCGCCCTCATGGACACCGGCTCCGTCAAGCAGACGATGGTCGCGATGGAGCACGGCTCCGTGTTCGTCATGGCCATCAGCGACGGCTCACTGCTGGGCGTGCACGCCACCCCCGACTGCGACATGAGCGTCGTCGCCTACCACATGGCCCTGTTCGTCGGCCGTGCCGGCCACGTCCTGACCCCCGAAGTCCGCAGCGAGCTGCGCCAGTCGATGGAGAACACCCCGTGAGGAGTACGGCCTCCGACCGGCTGCCGATACGCGGCGCCGACCGCCGCCCCGCCCGCGTCCGCCCGTACTCCCTCACGGGCGGCCGCACCCGCTTCACGCAGGTCCTGAACGTCGAGACCTTCGTCGCCACCCTGGACACCAAGGTGTCGGAGCCGCAGAAGCCCGACCGCATGCCCGAGATGCCCGCCATCGTCGAGGTCTGCCGTCGCATGCGCACGATCGCCGAGATAGCCGCGCTGCTGAAGCTGCCCCTCGGTGTGGTCCGCGTGCTCGTCAGCGACCTCGCCGACCAGGGCCGGATCCGGGTCTACGGGACCGGCCACGGTACGGGCCGTCCCGAACGCGCGCTGCTCGAAAGGGTGCTCAGTGGTCTTCGCCGTCTCTGATCAGCCGGTGTCGCCGGCCGTGGACGACGACCCCGTCCAGCCCTGGCAGTACGACCGCTCCCGCGCCCCCGTCGCCGTCAAGGTGCTGGTCGCGGGCGGCTTCGGCGTCGGCAAGACCACCTTCGTCTCCTCCGTCTCCGAGATCACCCCGCTGCGCACCGAGGCGGTGATGACCCAGGCCAGCGTCCCGACCGACGACCTGTCCGGCACCCCGGACAAGAACACCACCACCGTCGCCATGGACTTCGGCCGCGTCACCCTCGACGACGACCTCGTGTTCTACGTGTACGGGACCCCGGGCCAGGAGCGGTTCTGGTTCATGTGGGACGACCTGGTGCGCGGGGCCATCGGGGGGCTCGTGCTGGCCGACACCCGCCGGCTGCGCGACTGCTTCCCGGCCCTCGACTACTTCGAGAGCTGCGGGCTCCCGTACGCCGTCGCCGTCAACCATTTCGACGGCTCGCAGTCGTACGAGCCCGAGGACGTGCGCGAGGCGCTCAGCGTGCCGGCCCACGTGCCCGTCGTGATCATGGACGCACGGCGCCGGCACACCGTGATCGAGTCCCTGCTGGCCCTGGTGGGCCACGCCCTCGACACCACGCCCGAATAGGCCCGCAGGCCCGCAGGCCCGCAGCCCCGTCCCCCCCGTAGCCCCGAATCGAGAACGTGAGATGCGCAAGATACTCGTCGTGGGAGCCGGCCAGTCCGGTCTCCAGCTCGCCCTCGGCCTCCAGTCGAAGGGGTACGAGGTCACCCTCATGTCGAACCGGACGGCGGACGAGATCCGCACCGGCCGGGTCATGTCGACGCAGTGCATGTTCGACACGGCGCTCCAGCACGAGCGCGACCTCCAGATCAACTTCTGGGAGCAGCAGGCCCCGAAGATCGAGGGCCTCGGCGTCTCCGTCGCCACCCCCGACGCGGGCCGCGCCATCGACTGGCTCGGCCGGCTCAAGGGGTACGCGCAGTCCGTCGACCAGCGCGTGAAGATGGCCGGCTGGCTGGACACCTTCGCGCAGCGCGGCGGGCAGCTGGTCATCCACGGCGCGTCCGTCGCCGACCTCGACTACTTCTCCCGTACGTACGACCTGGTGCTGGTCGCCGCCGGCAAGGGCGAGCTGGTGTCGATGTTCGGGCGGGACGCGGCCCGGTCCCCGTACGACGCCCCGCAGCGGGCGCTGGCCGTCTCGTACGTGCACGGGCTCGGGCCGCGCGCCGAGCACCCGGACACGGAGGCCGTGCGCTGCAACCTGGTCCCGGGCGTGGGCGAGCTGTTCGTCATGCCGACCCTGACCACCTCGGGCCGGGCGGACATCCTGTTCTGGGAGGGTCTCCCGGGCGGCCCGCTGGACGTCTTCAACGGGATCAACGACCCGGCGGAACACCTGGCGCTCACGCTGGAGCTGATGGAGAAGTTCACGCCGTGGGAGTACGCCCGGGCGACGAAGGTGGAGCTGACGGACGCGGGCGGGACGCTGGCCGGGCGTTACGCGCCGGTGGTCCGCAACCCGATCGGGCGACTGCCCGGCGGCGGGCTGGTGCTGGGCGTCGCGGACGTGGTCGTCGCCAACGACCCGATCACCGGGCAGGGCTCGAACTCCGCCGCCAAGTGCGCGGCTTCGTACCTCTCCTCGATCCTGATGCACGGGGACAACCCGTTCGACGAGGCCTGGATGCAGGCGACCTTCGACAAGTACTGGTTCACCACGGGCAAGCCGGTGACCCAGTGGACGAACGCCATGCTGGGCGTCCCGCCGGAGCACGTGCTCAACCTGATCGGTGCGGCCGGGCAGCTGCAGCCGGTGGCGGATCGATTCGCCAACGGCTTCGACAACCCGGCCGACTTCGACGCGTACTTCTACGACCCGGAGGACGCGGCGGACTACGTGGCCGAGGTCGCCTCGTCGGTCGCGGCGTCCTCGGCCGGCGCCTCCTCGGACGAGTAACCGCTGTCCTCGTCCCCCGCCGTGGCCGTCGCGTCCGCCCCGGGCAGCGGCGGGGGAGCGAACTCCGCGAGCGGGGTGGCGCCGGGGTCCGGGCGCACGGCGCCGAGGAGCGGATTCGCGGCGAGGGGCGAGACCTTCACCTTCGCCCCCGGCCGCGGCGCCTGGATCACCTTGCCCTCGCCCACGTACAGGGCCACGTGCGTGGCCTTGGGGAAGTAGACCACCAGGTCCCCGGGGCGGAGCTGGTCCAGCGGCACCTTCGGCAGCTGCGCCCACTGCTCCTGGCTGGTCCGCGGGATGGTGCGCCCGGCGTGCGCCCAGGCCTGTGAGGTGAGCCCGGAGCAGTCGAAGGAACCCGGGCCCTCGGCGCCCCAGACGTACGGTTTGCCGATCTGGGCCGCCGCATAGGTGAGGGCGGCGCCGCCGGCCGCGGTGGGGGTGCCGGTGCGGGCCGGGAGCCGGCCGGAGTCCAGCAGGTCGCGCTGCGCGGCCGCGGTGTTCTTGTCCTCCTGCGCGCCGAGCCGGGCGAGCTGCTCGGGGGTCAGCGAGGCGAGCACCCGCTCGACCTCCTTGAGCTGCGCCGCGACCTCGTCCTTGTGGAGCTTCTGCCGCGCCGCCAGGCTCTGCCGGGTGTCCAGGGCCTTGCGGGCCCGGACGGCGAGCTCGTCGGCCTTCTTCTCGCCGCGCATGAGCCGGGCGAGCACGCCGGCCTGCCGTGCGCCCTCGCGGGCGGTGAGCCGACGCTGCTCCAGGGCCGCCTCGGGGGTGCCGGCGAGCAGCATCCGGGCGTAGGGGGAGAGGCCGCGGGTGCCCTGGTACTGCTCCCGGGCGAGCCGCCCGACGAGGGCCCTCGTGGAGTCGAGGGCGGTACGGGCCCGGCCGAGGTCGGCGGTGCGCTGCCGCTCCTCCTCCTGGCCGGCCTTGAGGGCGACCTCGGTGGCGTTGTACGCCTCGGCGGCCTCCTCGGCCTTCTGGTAGAGCCCCTGCAGGCGGGTGAGCAGGACCGCGACGGACTCCGCTTCGGGGCGGGCGGGCTCGGCCCCGGCAAGCGGGACCGGTCCGGCGACGAGGAGCGCCGCGGCAATGCAGGCGGCGCGAAGCGGCCGATGTGACATGGGATCACCTCCGAGGCGGCCGATGCTGCCACGCCCGGTATGACAAATCGCCCAACGGTGTCGGCCGGTCGCGGGACGCCACCCGCTTGGGGGAGCGGCCGGGGTGGTCCGTGCCGGCCTCCGGCGAGCCCCTCGAAAACCGGCTCGAGGCCGTGGAGCCCCTCCGGTTCGTCCGGGGGACGGCCGCCGGCGGGCACTACGCCGCCGAGTCCGTTCCCGGCTGAGGCAACCCGGCCGTGGCGGGCTGCGCGCGAGCCGGCGTCGTCGGTGGGGCCGCCCGGCCCTGGCGTCCGGGGGCCGCAGCGCGAAGAGTCCGGCCGTGTGACGCGGCCGCGCGGCGTCAGTCCCGCAGCAGGCGGGCCTTGGCCGCCGTGAACTCCTCGGGGGTCAGCAGGCCCTCGCGGGCCAGGTCGGCCAGTTGCCGCAGCTCCGCCACCAGAGGGGTCGGCGCGGGCGCGGGCGTCGGCGGGGCGGCCGTCCCCCCGCCCCCCCTTTCCTCCGCCGGCCCGGGTTCCGGATCGGGCTCGGGTTCAGGCTCGGGTTCAGGCTCGGGTTCAGGCATCGGTTCCGGTTCCGCCGGGGCCTGCGCAGCCTGGACCGCCCGCGCCAACAGGCCCCGGCGCGGCGGTTCGGCCGGTCCCACCGCGCCCGTCGTGTCCTCCGCAGCCCCGGCCGCCCGGGCCAGCAGGCCCCTCAGCAGCGGGTGGCCCGCCGGGCGCTGGGCCGGGCGGACCGTCGCCCCCACGGGCCGGATGAACATCAGGCCACCCCCGCGCGCGGGTCCGCAGGGATCCGGTCCGGCGGGATGCGGACCGAGCCGACGATCCGCCCGCCCGCCGCCCGTACGGCGACCGCCGCGTCCTCGGCCCACACGTGCTCGACCACCAGCAGCAGCGCGCAGCTCCCGCGCTCCAGCAGCCCCGCCGCCTCCTGTACGTCCTCCGGTCCGATGAGCCGTGCCACGTCCCGCCCCGTCAGCAGGCCGTGCAGCTCGACGAACTCGTCGAACTCGGCCGCGAGCACGTCGCCCGAGGCGGTCCTCGTCGCCACGAGCCCGTCGATCAGCCGGACCACACCCGTCTTGCGCAGCCCCATCACGGCCTCGATCGCAGGGACCCGCAACTGCTCCTCGGGGAAGGCGAGGACGATGAATTCCACGGGTCCCATACGCCTCGGCTCCTCACGTGTGACCGTTTTTGACGACTCTTCGGCACACTATGACATAACCGGACATACCATCCGCCTGCTTGCTACGTTTCGCGTATGACCGCTCTGACGGCGAAGGTAACGGAGCCCACGCCCCCGCCCCCCGACGCCCGCGCCCCCAAGCGCCGCGGCGTCGAGCTGACGCTCCTCGCCGGCGCCGTCCTGGTCTCCGTCCTCGGCCACCTGTACGTCGGCCTCGCCACCACCGGCCACGTCCCCCGCCTCGCCGGCCGCTACGCCGCCGGCCTCGCCGCCGCCGCGCTGCTCGCGCACCTCGCCGTCCGCTTCAGGGCCCCGTACGCCGACCCGCTCGTGCTGCCCATCGCCGTCCTGCTCAACGGGCTCGGGCTGGTCCTCATCCAGCGCCTCGACGCAACCACCCCCGGCCACCTCACCGCCGGGGACCAGCTCCGCTGGTCCGCCCTCGGAATGGCGCTGTTCGTCCTCGTCGTCGCGCTGCTCCGCGACCACCGCGTGCTGCAGCGCTACGCCTACCTCTCGGTGGCCGCCGCCCTCGTGCTGATGCTGGTCCCCGTCTTCTTCCCCGCGGTCAACGGCGCGCACATCTGGATCCGGTTCGCCGGACTCTCCTTCCAGCCGGGGGAGTTCGCCAAGATCCTGCTCGCCGTCTTCTTCGCCGCCTACCTCGCCGCGAAGCGCACCGCCCTCGCCCTCACCGGCCGCCGGCTCTTCTGGAAGCTGCGCCTGCTCCCCGGCCGCGTCCTCGGCCCGATCCTCGCGATCTGGCTGCTCAGCGTCGGCCTGCTCGTCCTGGAACGGGACCTGGGGACCTCGCTGCTGTTCTTCGGGCTGTTCGTGATCATGCTGTTCACCGCCACCGGGCGGATCGGCTGGATCGCGATCGGACTGCTGCTCGCCGCCCTCGGCGCGTACGCCGTCGGGACCTTCGAACCGCACGTGCACAGCCGCGTGGACGACTGGCTGAACCCTTTCGCCTCCATCGAACGCGGCGAAGGCCCCGGACAGCTCGCCCAGTCCCTCTTCGCCTTCGCCGCCGGCGGCCTGCTCGGCGCCGGGCTCGGCCACGGCCACTCGTTCCTCATCGGCTTCGCCGCCAAGTCGGACTTCATCCTCGCCACCGCCGGCGAGGAGCTCGGCCTCGTCGGCCTCGCCGCGATCCTGCTCCTCTACGGGCTCCTCGTCGCCCGCGGCTTCCGCGCCGGCCTCGCGCTGCGCGACCCCTTCGGACGGCTGCTCGCCACCGGGCTCGCCTCGATCGTCGCCCTCCAGGTCTTCGTCATCGCGGGCGGAGTCACCGGGCTGATCCCGCTCACCGGCATGGCCATGCCCTTCCTCGCCCAGGGCGGCTCCTCCGTCGTCACCAACTGGATCATCGTCGCGCTGCTGGTCCGGCTGAGCGACAGCGCCCGCAGGCCGCGCCCCGCCGGGGAGGGGGCCCCGTGATCCGCTACATCCGCTGGTGCGCGTACTTCTGCGCGCTGCTGCTCGTCGCCCTCCTGGTCAACATCGCCCGCGTGCAGGTCTGGGAATCCGCCGCCTACGGCGCGAACCCGGCCAACAAGCGCCCCGCCATCGAGCGGTACGCGAAGCCGCGCGGGGACATCCTGGTCGACGGGCGGCCCGTCACCGGCTCCCGCGACAGCGGCCAGCTGCTGCGCTACGAGCGCACCTACACGAACGGCCCGCTCTACGCGCCCGTCACCGGCTTCTCCTCCCAGACGTACGGGACCAGCTTCGTGGAGCGCGCCGAGGACGCGGTCCTGTCGGGCACGGACCCCGGCCTCTCGGCCTTCCCGCTCTGGTACGACCTGGCCCGCGGCCGCCCGGCCGGCGGGAACGCCGTCACCACCGTCCGCTCCGGCATGCAGCTGGCCGCGTACGCCGGGCTCGCGGGCAAGCGCGGGGCGGTGGCCGCCGTCGAGCCGGTCACCGGGAGGATCCTCGCGCTGGTCAGCAGCCCCTCGTACGATCCGGCCGAGCTGTCCGGGACGGGCCCGCGGGTGACGGAGGCCTGGGCGCGGCTGAACGCGGACCCGGCCAAGCCCATGCTCAACCGGGCGCTGCGCGAGACGTACCCGCCCGGCTCCACCTTCAAGATCGTGACGGCGGCCGCCGCCCTGGACGCGGGCGTGGTCACCGATGCGGACGCACCCACTGAGACCCCCGACCCCTACCCGCTGCCGGGCACCCGCACCCTGCTGCCGAACGCGGCCACGGGCTGTCAGGACGCCTCGATGGCGGAGGCGGTGCAGTGGTCCTGCAACACGGTGATGGCGAAGATCGGCGTACGGGTCGGGCTGCGCGGGATGGTGGACGCGGCCCGCCGCTTCGGATTCAACGGCGAGGCGCTGCGGGTGCCCTCCTGGGTGTCCCGGTCGAACTTCGACACCGACATGAGCCAGGACCAGCTGGCCCTGTCCTCCATCGGGCAGTTCAACACCAAGGCCACCCCGCTGCAGATGGCGATGGTGGCGGCCGCGGTCGCCAACGGCGGCGAGCTCAAGTCGCCCTACCTGGTGGAGCGCACCACCCAGGACGACGGCTCCCCGGTCCGGCGCGGGGACCAGCGCAGCCTGGGCCGCGCGATGAACCCGGCCACCGCGCTGCGGATGCAGGAACTGATGGTGAAGGTGGTGGAGAACGGGACGGGCCGGAACGCGGCCATCCCGGGGGCGGTCGTCGGCGGCAAGACCGGCACCGCCCAGCACGGCGTCGGCAACGCCGGGACCCCGTACGCCTGGTTCATCTCCTGGGCCAAGGCCGAGGGCGCGCCGCTGCCGGCGGTCGCGGTGGCGGTGGTGGTCGAGGACGCGGCGGCGGACCGGGGCGACATCAGCGGCAACAGCGCGGCCGCGCCGATCGCGCGGGCGGTGATGGAGGCGGCGCTGGCCGCGGGCACGTAGCTCCCGCCGAACCCGGACGGCCAGCCCCACCCGTACGC
>NZ_JARAYQ010000113.1:0-25555 GCF_033794505.1 Streptomyces sp. MB09-01
GTCTCAGTCGGAACCGAGGTGGCGGGCGATCAGTGAGCGCAGGTCCGGGTCGGGGGGCCCGTCGGGCACCGGGTGGTCGGCCAGCACCCGCCCGGGGGATCCGCCGAGGACGACGACCCGCTGGGCGAGGGCCAGCGCCTCGTCGATGTCGTGCGTGACGAACAGCACGGTGGTGCCCCTGCGCTGCCACAGCTCCCGCAGCAGGCGCTGCATGCGGGTCCGGGTCAGGGCGTCCAGCGCCCCGAACGGCTCGTCCATCAGGAGCACTTCGGGCTCGGCGGCCAGGGCGCGGGCCAGCGCGACGCGTTGCTGCATGCCGCCCGAGAGCTGCGCCGGGTACTTGTCGGTGCCGTCCGCCAGGCCGACCTCGGCGAGCGCCGCCAGGGCGCGCCGGCGGCGTTCCGCGCGCGGCAGCCCGAGACGCTTGAGCGCGAACTCGACGTTGCCGCGGGCGGTGCGCCAGGGGAAGAGCGCGTAGTGCTGGAAGACCACGCCCCGGTCGGGCCCCGGTCCGCGCACCGGCCGGGAACCTGCCGTCACCGTGCCGGTGGTGGGCGGTACGAACCCGGCCACGGCGCCCAGCACCGTCGACTTGCCGCATCCGCTCGGCCCGAGCAGGGCGGTGAAGGAGCCCGCGGGCAGGTCCAGGTCCGTCCGCTCCAGCACGGGGGCGGCGCCGTAGCCCACGGACAACCCCTCCAGACGTACGGCCCGGCTCATGACGCGGTCCAGTGCACGAACCGGCGGCCGATCGCGGCCAGTACGAGGTCGACGGCCACGCCGAGCAGCCCGAGCACGAGCAGCCCGGCGAACATCCGGTCGACCCGCAGGAACTGGCCGTCGACCTGGAGCCGGTACGCCAGACCGCTGTCCGCGCCGCCCAGTTCCGCGGCCACCAGGGCGAGCAGGGCCACCGACGCCCCGTAGCGCAGCGCCGCGAGCAGGGCGGGCGCAGCGGCGGGCAGCAGCACCTCGACGAACCGTCGGTGCAGCGGCGCCCCCAGCGACCGGGCCGCCCGCAGGTGGGAGAGCGGGACCCGGGCCACCCCGTCGTGGACGTAGAGCCATACGGCGAGCAGTACGGCGTACGCGATCAGCAGGCGCTTGGCGCTCTCCCCGATGCCGAACCAGGCGGTGGCGAGCGGTACCAGGGCGATGGCCGGGATCGGGCGCAGGAAGGAGACGAGCGGGGTGACGGCGGCGGAGAGCCTGGGCAGGTAGCCGGTGGCGAAGCCCAGGGCGCTGCCGACGAGGGCGCCCAGCGCGAAGCCCTGCCCGGCGCGGGCCAGGCTGGCGCCGAGATCGGCGGCCAGGATGCCGCTGCGGGCGCTGTCCACGAGCGCGGTCAGGGTCTGGGCGGGCGTGGGGAGGAGTCCCGGGGCCACCGCACCGGACCAGGCCAGCAGGTACCAGAGCGCGAGCACGGCGCCTGCCGCGCCCAGGGCCGGGCCCAGTCGGCCGAGGGTCCGGCCGGGCGGTGAGTGGGTGGCTTGCACGGGGCGGCTCCTCCGTCGTCGATAAGTGAGGTCAATAATTGACCACGCTTATGAAGGGAGTGTTGCGGCAGTGCGAAACCTCGCCGGGGCGCCGGACCCCTGATCGGTGATGCGGTACGTTCACCTGCGTGTCTCGACCCGAACCAACGCCGGAGGCGATCGAGGTCGGACGGGTGATCCGCAGCTGCCGCAAACAGCGCGGCGTCTCCATGGCCGTCCTCGCCGCCCGCTCAGGCCTCTCCCAGCCCTTCCTCAGCCAGCTCGAACGCGGCCTCGCGACGCCCAGCCTCAGCTCCATCTACCGGATCGCCGAGGCGCTCGACGTCACGCCGGGCACCTTCCTGCGACCGCCCGGCCGTCCGGGCACGGTCAGCCACGAGAGCGACCCGCAGGTGATCCGGGTGACCGAGACCGCGGGGCAGGTCGCGCAGGTGCTCATCCCCGGGGGCCGCAGCGCGCTGATGGAGGCGTACGAGCACCACTTCGAGCCCGGGCAGGGCGAGCGCGGCTGGTTCGAGCACCCCGGCGAGGACTTCCTCTACGTCCTGGAGGGCGAGATAGTCCTGGAGCTCGAGGGCGAGGCGCCGCTGACCCTGCGCGCCGGCCAGAGCGCCCACCACCGGGGCGAAGTCCCGCACCGATGTCGCCTGACGGGCCCGACCCCCGCCCGCACCCTCCTCGTCATCGCGAACGCCTAGGCCGGCCCCTGCGCCGCCTGCGCGTGCGTACCCCTCCCCCTGCCAAGGATCCGATCCGCCATGAGTGATTCCGCCGCCACACTGAGCGTCGGCGAGGCGCAGCCCCACCTCGACGAGCTGACCGTCGTCGATGTCCGCACTCCCGCCGAGTTCGCATCCGGCCACCTGCCGGACGCCGTCAACATCCCGCTCGACCGGATCGGGCGGGCGCTGCCGGAGCTCCGGCAGGCCGCCGCGCGCAAACCGCTCCTCCTCGTGTGCTCGTCGGGCGCCCGCTCGGAAAACGCCACCGCCACCCTGGCGTCCCACGGCATCCCCGCGTCGAGCCTGGGCGGCGGCACCACGGCGTGGGCCGCCGGGGGCCACGGACTCGAGTACCCGGCCGGCCCGCCGCGGGCCGTCTGGGCCATGGAGCGCCAGGTCCGCTTCACCGCGGGCGCCATCGTGCTGCTGGGTCTGGGCCTGGGCCTGTTCGTCCACCCGGCGTTCCGGCTGCTGTCCGCCGGGATCGCGGCCGGTCTGGTGTTCTCCGCGCTCACCAACACCTGCGGGATGGCGGGCGTACTCGGCAGACTGCCGTTCAACCAGCGGGGCAAGTAGCCCCTGAAGCCCCGGGGCCCCTGGACATCGCGTCGGCGGTTCCCCGGGAAGCCGTCAGTTCTCCTTGCCGGCTTCCACCGACTTGGTCGCGATGTCCTCCAGGACGGCCTTCGGGTCGCCGCCCGGTTCCACGGCGCGCCCGATGCTGCGCTTGATCGTGTCGCTGACCGTCACCCACGACGGGTCGTTCACCGGGTAGAGCCGGGCGGTCCGCAGCGCGTTCAGGAACTCCTCGTCGGTCTGGCTGAGGCCGCCGCCGGCCGGGGTGCGCGCGGCGGAGGCGGTGGCCGGCAGCAGGTGGTAACGGCCGGCGAAGTCCGACAGGTTCTTGTCCTGGTAGACGAACTCCAGGAACTTGCCGATCTCGGCGCGCCGGTCGTGCTGTTTGAAGGCCACCAGCCAGTCGGCCACGCCCACGGTCGGCGGGCTCTCCCCCGAGCCGAGCGAGTCCGAGACCGGCATGGCAACGGTGCCGACATCGATGCCCTTCTCGGCCGCCTGGTGGGCGAGCGACGGGTAGCCGTTGAGCATGCCGACCTCACCGCGGAGGAAGGCGGCGAAGGCGTCGGCGCGGTTCAGCCGGGACGGCGGGGTGGGCCCGACCAGGCCGGGGGTCACCAGGTTGTCCTTGACCCACTGCCAGGTCCTGATGTTCTGCTCGGAGTCCAGGCTGTACTTCCCGCTGCTGTCCGCGTAGCCACCGCCGTTGCTGAGCTCCCAGATCAACGCCTCGGCGTGCGCCTCCTCCGGCCCCAGGGGCATGGCGTACGGATACTTCACGTCCTTGTCCTTGAGCGCCTTGGCGGCAGCCTTGAGCTCCGGCCAGGTCTTGGGGGCCTTCTTGACACCGGCCTTGGCGAAGAGCGCCTCGTTGTAGAACAGGAGACGGCTACTCGCCACGAAGGGCAGTCCGTAGAGACGGCTGTTGACGGTCCCCGCCTCGGCGAGCGGCTGCAGGAAGTTCGCCTCTGCTCCGACCGAGAGGAGCTCTTCGGCGGAGTAGAGCTTCCCTTGCGCGGCGAAGTCCGAATAGGAGCCCATGAGCGCCACATCGGGCGCCTTGCCCGCCTTCACCATCCGGGAGACCTCGCGGTCGATGTCGGCCCACGGCAGCAGCTGGACCTCGACCTTGATGCCGGGGTTGGCAGCGGTGAAGCTGCCGGTCACCTTGTCCCAGTAGGCCTTGGAACTGGTGGCCGGGGTGTCGCCGTACTCGGCGGCCACCAGGCGGAGCGTTCCGCCGTCACCCGCGGCGTCGTCCGAACTGCCGCATCCGGACAGTGGTATCAGCAGGCCGAGCACGACCGCGGTGGCGGCCGCGCCGAAGATCTTTCGTCGCACGGGTGTATTCCCCTGATGTCGCTTGGATGTCGCTGCTCCTGGCACACCCGGCCGAGGGTGGGCGCCCTCCGGCCCGGTGGCCGGAATCATCTCCTGAGGTTGGAGTTATTGATTCCACTCTTGGAGCAGGTGTGGCCGATGATCCAGTCGACGGCTTTCGTGCTTGTGGCTTCCGACATGCGGCGAACCCTTCCTACGCGCGTAGAAACGCGCGCAAGTCCGGTCGGCCGCAGTCTCCGCCGAGGGCGGGGACGGCGGCCGGCGCGGTCAGGGGCGAGGGCGGCGGCGCAGCAGTGGGTCGGACAGGGCGGGCGGTACGCATCCGGCGTCCCGGGTGGACAGGTTGGTGCCCGGCTGCCCGGATGACCCAACGGCGGCTGTTCCCCTGCTCGTTGGGGTCTTCGCCGAGGCTGCCGTGGAACTTGGTGGCCGGCACCACCCGGTCCCGTCGGCCTCCGGCGAGCGCCTTGCCGACGATGGTCTCCGACTCCCCCGCCGAGTACACGTCGGCCGTGTCGACGCGTTGATCGGTCGGGTGGCCGACGTACTCGCGGGGTGCGTCACCCGTGTTCGTTGAGGCCGTCGACGACGAGGGCGACGCCGATGCCGAGCAGCCAGACGTCCTTGGCCAGCGCGATCCCCTGCTCGGTGGGGCGCAGGCTGCCTTCCTGGCGCATGCCGGGCGTGCGCAGGTAGAGCCCGAGGGTGCCGGCGGAGAACGCGGTCACCGCGGCCCCGGCGACGGCGGCCGGGACGAACGGCACGAGCAGCGCGGCGGCGATGGCGATCTCCCCCGCGGCGAGCAGCCGGACGAACTTCTGGGCGTCCTGCTCGCCCAGGAACGGGTAGCTCTGAGCGGCGAACTGGTGCAGTCCCTCGGCCGTGGCCTCGTCCGCGCCCAGCTTCGAAACGCCGGAGTTCAGGAAGAACGTGCCGGCCGTCAGCCTGAGCGGAAGCTGCCTCGCCAGGGAATCCCAAGCCCAACAGGATGCCATCCGGAACCTCCCAAGATTGACCCCACCTACCACCCTGCCACCCCCTCGGACCGTGTCAAACGGGCGTCGGCCGCCCCAGTTGCGCGGGCATCTCCGACCAGGTCGGGAGCCGCCTTCGGGTCAGGTCAGGTCAGGTCAGGTCAATGCTCGGCGCGCCCGACGCGCTCGAGCCAGTCGGCGAGGAGGGCGCGCAGGAGTTCCGGTCGCTCGTGGGGCAGGGCGTGGCCCGCGTCGTCGACGACGGCGAGCGAGGCGTGCGGGTAATGGTCGACGAGGTCGATGGCGGCGGCGTACCCGACCGTCGAGTCCAGCCGCCCCGCCACAACGGCTGTCGGACCCGCGTAGGCCGGCGCGTGACCGGGGGTGAGCTCCCACCGTTCGCCGATCCGTTCGAGCGCCACCTGGTCGACGAGCGCTGCGGACGGGGCGACGTACTGCTCGTGGCGTTCGAGCATCTCCGGGGTCTGGATCACGAAGTAGTTCCGGAAGACGTCGTCACCGATCTCACCCGATCCGGCGACGACGCGGTGCTCCGGGACGTCCCGGAGTTCCGGCAGCAACGGACAGACCAGCGCCAGGCCGGCGACCTGCGCCCGGCCCCTCGCGGCCATCGCCTGTGCGTAGTACGCGCCCGCCGAGTGACCGACGAGGAGGTACGCGGTCCCGCCCGTGACTTCGTCGGCGAAGGCGAGCAGCGTGTCGAGGACGTCGTCGGCGCTGCGCAGCGTCCCGGGAGCGGTGGTGCGGCCCATGCCGGGGAGGTCGGGGTAGATCCGCCGCAGCCCCGCGACGCCGTCGAGAGCCGGCTCGAAGCAGGCCTCGGTCTCGCGGTGGTCGACGCCGGCGCCGTGGAGCACCAACACGGGCCGGCCGCTCCCGTGCTCCACGTAGTGGACCACCACCTGGCCCACGCGGATCTCCATCCCCGCATGCTAGCCGCGCCGGGGCGGCGCAGGGCCTCCTCTCGCTGCGGGAGAAAAAGTTTCGGAGAGGATGTCGAGAACCCCAGACCGGCTCCGTCCCCGCAGTGAACGCGACCACAATGGGTCGCACAGCACCGAGGAGAAGCATCATGGCCAAGTACCTGCTGCTCAAGCACTACCGCGGCGCCCCGGCAGCGGTCAACGACGTCCCCATGGACCAGTGGACGCCGGAGGAGATCTCGGCGCACGTGCAGTACATGCAGGACTTCGCGGCCCGGCTCGAGGGGACCGGCGAGTTCGTCGACGGTCAGGCGCTCGCCCCCGAGGGGACGTTCGTCCGGTACGACGGCGAGGGGCGCCCGCCGGTCACCGACGGCCCGTTCGCCGAGACCAAGGACCTCATCGCAGGCTGGATGGTGATCGACGTCGACAGCTACGAGCGCGCCCTCGAGCTGGCCGGGGAGCTTTCCGCCGCCCCCGGGGCCGGTGGAAAGCCGATCCACGAGTGGCTGGAAGTGCGCCCGTTCCTGGCCGCGCCGCCCACCATCACGGAATGACCTCGCAGGTGAACCACGTGAACCAGGTGGACGAGGCCCTGCTCCGGAGTCTCACGCCGAGCGTGCTCGCGATCCTTGTCCGCCGCGGAGCCGACTTCGCGGCGGCCGAGGACGCCGTACAGGACGCGCTGCTGGAGGCCGTCCGGGTCTGGCCGGACGACCGGCCGCGGGACCCGAAGGGCTGGCTGATCACCGTGGCCTGGCGCCGGTTCCTCGACGCGACCCGCTCGGCCGCCGCCCGGCGCCGGCGCGAGGTCCTCGTCGACGAGGAGCCGGCGCCCGGTCCGGTGTCCGGGACGGACGACACGCTCCAGCTCTACTTCCTGTGCGCCCACCCGTCGCTGACGCCGTCGTCCGCGGTCGCGCTCACGCTGCGCGCCGTCGGCGGGCTGACCACCCGCCAGATCGCCCGGGCCTACCTGGTGCCCGAGGCGACGATGGCACAGCGCATCAGCCGGGCCAAGCGCACGGTCTCGGGCGTGCGGTTCGATCAGCCCGGCGACGTCGCCACGGTGCTGCGCGTCCTCTACCTGGTCTTCAACGAGGGCTACTCCGGCGACGTCGACCTCGCCGCCGAGGCCATCCGGCTCACCCGGCAGCTCGCGGCCGCGATCGACCACCCCGAGGTGGCGGGGCTGCTCGCCCTCATGCTGCTGCACCACGCCCGGCGGGCCGCCCGGACCGCGCCCGACGGCAGCCTGGTGCCGCTCGCCGAGCAGGACCGCGGCCGGTGGGACACCAGGTCGATCGCCGAGGGCGTGGGGATCCTGCAGGCGGCCCTCTCCCGCGACCGGTTGGGCGAGTTCCAGGCCCAGGCCGCCATCGCGGCCCTGCACGCCGACGCGCGCACCGCCGAGGAGACCGACTGGGTGGAGATCGTCGAGTGGTACGACGAGCTCGCGCGCCTGACCGACAGCCCGGTCGTCCGGCTCAACCGCGCAGTGGCCGTCGGAGAGGCCGACGGGCCACGCGCCGGCCTGGCGGCGCTCGCGGCGCTGGACGACTCACTGCCGCGCCACACCGCGGTGGCGGCGTACCTCCACGAGCGCGACGGCGACCTGGTGACGGCGGCGCGCCTGTACGCCGAGGCGGCCCGGAAGGCCCCCAACACGGCCGAACGCGACCACCTGACGCGGCAGGCCGCCCGGCTCAACGCCCGCCGGAGTCGCTGAGCGACGCCGAACGGGCCCCACTCGTCGAAGAGCGGGGGCTCCACTCGTCGAAGAGCGGGGGCGCCGCCCTCCGGCGAGGCGATCGTCTGCCGGGCGGGGGTGATCCACGTCACGATGCCGTAGCCGTGGGCACGGCATCCGCCGGCAAACCAGGTCCCGTCCACGTTCTGCGCGGGTCCTGCCGGCCGGGCTCACGGCGGGTGCAGAGGCGCTGCTTCGCTTCCTCGGCGGGCTGCGTAGAGTACCGGCGGTCATGGAACGGAGAAGTCATTGGACGCGGTCGAGTTCCCTCTCAGCGCTCGGGTGCGCCGGGCCCGGAGATGGTCGTGGCCACGAGCGCGGTGAGTGCCGTCATCGCGGGGGCCGCCCTGGCATCCGTGGTGGCCGACGCCTGCGGATGGGTGCCGGTGCCGCGGGGGGGCCAGGCGGTCCTGGTACTGGTGACGCTGTTCGTGCTGCCCGTCGCATGCGTGGGAGTGCGCGGCGTCTGGGCGCTGCGCGGACGTGCCGAGCTGTTCGCCGCCGCCGGCGAACACCGTCGGCGGCGTCCCACCGACCGGCAGCTGGTCGACCACCTGCTCAACGAGCACCCGCTCACCCCGCTGTGGTGGATGCTGGCCGTCCTCGGCGGCCTCGGCACGCTCTGCCTCGGGTTCGCGCTTCCGTTCGCCCTGGCGGACGGGGCCGTACTCGCCGGGGTACTGCTCGGCGCCGGGCTGGCCTCGTCCCTGACCGCTCTGGCCCTCGCCGTGCCCGGGATCCGCCGCGCCGACCGCCAGGGCGCGCAGGATCGGAAGCGGCGTACCGAGCTGTGGTCGCTGCCCAGGCCGTCGAACGCCGGCTCACCGTCCCCCTCCTCGGCGCCGGCGACGGGGCACACATCGGCGCCTGAACACACGGCCGGGGGCCACGGGGCCCTGACAGCGCACGACCGCAGCACTCGCTGCCCGAGGCCGGGTACGGGCGGCCTTCGCGCAGGAGGCCGGAAGGGGGTACGTCGACGCCGGTGAGACGAAGGCGACGTGCATGCTCATGAACGCGCGGATCAGGTCAAGGGTGTCCTGCTCGTCGGCGCGGTGCATCCGTAGCCGGGTCATGTCGTCGAGATCACCGACCGCAGAGGAAAGCCGCCCGGGCCACGATGATCGCGGACGGGCACCGAGATCAGGGTGTATCAGGAGCAGGTGTAGTCGTCCGGACCGCCACTGTGGTGGGACGCGCTCCCCCAGTTCGACGTGGCCAGGGCGAACTGCCGCAGCGGTCTGAAGTGGTTGCGCAGCTCCGAGCGGCCGTGACCGGCTGGGTAACCACCTTGCACAGGACTGACGTTGCCGAGCTGCGCCGGACCGGTGTCCGGGGCCGTCCTGGCCGCGACGCGCGGCCAGGACCTCGCCGTGAGGACGTTCCCCGGTGATTGCGCCGGCCGTCCGCCGGCGCGGGTCCCCTGCCGAGAGGTAACAGCGGCCGGGCGGACGGCGCACCGCTGCCACCGACGCCCGCCGTGCCAGGCAGCCGCACGTCGGGGTCGTCGCTCGCCTGCCGCACTCCAGTCCCCAGGGGACGGCAGGCACCGGCGCTGCGGCGCCGGCTAGGGACGCGGGTCACGCGGCCGGAAGGCGCCGGCGCGCGCCGCCGCGGCCGCGGCCTCCGCGGCGCGGCGCGGCAGCGTCGGGTCGGGGGCGGACCGGAGCAGCAGCAGCTCGTGGTAGAGCGGGGCGGTCGCTGCGACGAGCAGCGACCGGCTGTCGGCGGGGCCGGCCAGTTCACCCCGGTCGGCCGCCCGGGTGACGACCACCGCACACCGTGCGTAGCGCTCCTCCCAGAAGCGCGACAGCGCCGCCGCGGCCTCCGCCGACCGGAACCCGGCGGCGATCAGGGCCGTGGTCAGGTTCGGGCCGCCGCCGGCCAGCGCCTCGTACACCTCTTGGTTGAGGGCGGTCAGATCGTCCTGCAGCGACCCGGCGTCCGGTGGGCTCCACGTGTCGTCGGACGCTGCGTCGAGTACGTCGGCCAGCAGGCGCCCGACGTCGCCCCAGCGCCGGTAGACGGTCGTGCGGTGGACGCCGGCGCGTTCCGCGACCGCGTCGACCGTCAGCCCGTCGTACCCGGCCTCGAGGAGCAGTGCGCCCACCGACTCCAGTACCTGGGTGCGGACGCGGGCGCTCCGGCCGCCCGTCCGGCGCCGCCTCGTGGCCGGTTCCTGTCGGCCGGAATCTTCGCTTGCCTGAATGCGGGAATCCATGCCAGCATTTTAACGCAACATTCGTCGCCTTAAAGGAGAAGTCCCGTGGTCATCCCCCGCGTTGCCGCCCACCACACCGCCTCCGTGACGCATCCCGCCCCCGAACCCCTGGAGCCGCCCTGTGACCGCCCAGCTCACCGCGTCTGACCTCACCAAGGCCTACGAAGGCCGCCTGGTCCTCGACTCCGTCGACTGCTCCCTCGCCGTCGGCGAACGCCTCGGCATCGTCGGCGAGAACGGCTCCGGCAAGTCCACCCTGCTCCGGCTGCTGGCCGGCGCCGAACGCCCCGACCGCGGCGAGGTCGTCCTACGCGCCGAGTGCGGCATCGGCTATCTCGCGCAAGAGGAAGACCTCCCCCCGCACCTGACCGTCCAGCAGGTGGTGGACCGGGCCCTCACCGAGTTGCATGCCCTGGAACGGCTCCTGCGCCGGCTGGAGGCCCGGATGGCCGACGGCGACGCCACCACCGAGACCCTCACCTTGTACGCCGACAGCCTCACCGCCTTCGAACTGCGCGGCGGGTACGACGCGGACGCCCGCGTGGAACGTTCCCTGCACGGCCTCGGCCTGCCGGCGCTGCCCCGCGAGCTCGCCGTCGGTGGCCTGTCCGGCGGCGAGACCGTACGCCTGCGCCTCGCCGTACTGCTCGCCGCCGCCCCGGAGGTGCTGCTCCTCGACGAGCCCACCAACCACCTCGACGGCGCCGCCCTGACCTGGCTCGAGGACCACCTGCGCGCCCGGCGCGGCATCACGGTCGCCGTCTCCCACGACCGGGCCTTCCTGGAACGCGTCGCCACCTCCCTCCTGGAGGTCGACGGCGACCTGCACGGGACCGTGCGGTACGGCAACGGCTACGCGGGCTACCTCGCCGAGCGCGCCGCCGAGCGGCGGCGCCGCGCCGCGGCCCACACCGCCTGGCGGGCCGAGGTGGCCCGGCTGCGCGAGGCCGCCGCCGTCACCGCCCGCCGAGTGGCGCCCGGCCGGGCCATGAAGGACGGCAACAAGATGGCGTACGACCGCGCTGCCGGCCGGGTCCAGCAGTCCCTCGCGAGCCGGGTCCGCAACGCCGAGGAACGGATCGCCCGGCTGCTGTCCCAGCCGGTGCCCGCACCCGCGGACCCGCTGCGGTTCACCGCCGTACCGCGCACCGCCACATCCACCACCGCCACCGCCACCGCCACCGCCACCGAACCCCGTACGCCCGTCGGGCCGGCCGGGTCCGGCGACGTGCGACGGGTACTGCTGGCCGCGGCGGGCGTCGCGGTCGAGGGGCGGCTCGCGCCGGTGGACGTGAGCGTGCCGGCCGGCGGCCGACTGCTGGTCACGGGCCCGAACGGGGCGGGCAAGAGCACCCTGCTGCACGTTCTGGCCGGCGCCCTGGCCCCCGATCTCGGGCAGGTCGTCCGGCACGGCCGGACCGGGCTGCTGGCCCAGCACACCGACGTCGGCGCGGGCGGCCGGACACTGCTCGCGGCCTACGCCGAGGGCCGCCCCGGGACCCCCGAGCAACACGCCGAACAGCTCCTGTCGCTGGGCCTGTTCCCCCGCGACCGGCTGTCCGCTCCGGTCGACTCCCTGTCCGTCGGGCAGCGCCGGCGGCTTGCCCTGGCCCGCCTGGTCACCGAACCGGCCGACGTCCTGCTGCTGGACGAGCCCACGAACCACCTCTCCCCCGCGCTGGCGGAGGAACTGGAGGAGGCACTGGCCCGGTTCGCCGGCGCGGTGGTCGTCGTCAGCCACGACCGGCGGCTGTGCGCCCGCTGGCCGGGACACCGGCTCGACCTGCGCGCCCCCGCGCCCACCGCGGCCGGCGCCTCCCTGTGACGACCGGTCAGCCGCTCCCCTGTCCCCCCTTCCGCCCTCGAAAGGCCGGCTCGCTTGACCACCTCCGCGACCCCGCTCGGCACGCTCGCCCTCCCCACCGTCGGCTCCGGCCCGTACGCGCTCGCCGTCGGGCCGGACGGCCAGCTGTGGTGCACGCTGGTCCACGCCGGGCGCATCGGCCGCCTCAGCCCTTCGACCGGCCTCGTCGAGGAGTTCGCACTGGACTCCCCCGACTGCGGCCCCACCCTGATCACCACCGGACCGGACGGCGCCCTGTGGTTCACCCGGTACCGGGACCACCGGATCGGCCGGATCACGGTGGACGGCGAAAGCTGCTCGTACGCGCTGCCCGGCGGCGCGGGCGGGCCCTACGGGATCGCGGCCGGGCCCGACGGCGGCGTGTGGTTCACCCTGACGAACACCGGCCGCATCGGCCGGATCGGCCCGGACGGCGAGGTCCGCGAGTTCCCGCTGCCGTGCGAGGGGGGATTCCCGTCCTTCCTCACGGTGGGACCCGATGAAGCCCTGTGGTTCACCCTCAACCAGGCGAACGCGATCGGCCGGATCACCGTCTCCGGCGAGGTCCGGCTCCACCCCCTGCCCACACCCGGTGCCGCCCCGGTCGGGCTCACGGCCGGCCCGGACGGAAGCCTGTGGTTCGCCGAGATCGGCGCCGGGCGGATCGGGCGGCTCACGACCGGCGGGGCGGGCGTGGAGATCACCGGGTTCGCACTGCCCGAAGCCGACTGCCGCCCGCACGCCGTCGCGGTCGCACCGGACGGGACCTGCTGGTTCACCGAGTGGGCGACCGGCCGGATCGGCTCCGTCACCCCGGACGGGACGATCACCGAACACCCGCTCGCGGACCCCGACCGCGAACCCCACGGGCTCGTCTTCGGCCCGGACGGCACCCTGTACGTCGCCGAGGAGCACTGCGGCGTCTCCCGGTGGGAGGTACACCGCTCCGCCTGAGACCCGATCGGGCGGCTCGGGCAGTGGATCCCGGATCGGCGGCGGCCCGGTGCGACGGCCGGCCACCCGGAGCGGCAGGCGACGTTCACCGCGATCGCCCCGGCCTGGCCGGCCACCCGCTGCGCCACCACCCCGACTGGACCGGGCCGACGGTCGTTGAAGGCCGGCACCGGCGGCAGCATGCGGAGCCGGACTACTGGACGCTCCACCGGGGCGGATGGGCGGGGTCGGCCGGGCAGCCGAAGACGTTCAGTTCGCCCCAGCGCCCGACGGTGACCTTCGTCGGCGTGCCCTCCTTGAGTTCTCCGGCGGATGGCCCGTCCTCGAGCGGGATCCAGCTGTACGTGCCGCCGTCCCACTCGGAGCTGTCGACGGTGAGGACGAGCGCCATGGCCCGTCCGCAGGAGGCGCAGTCCATCGGGTACGGGTCGGTCACGTGCCAGGACGCGAAGCCGCCGATCCTCCAGCCCGGGGGGATGGAGAGGTCGTACCGGTAGCAGGGGCGGGCACCGCGCCGTAGCCCCGGCGGACGCTCCCAGTCTGTGATGGCAGCCGCCAGTTCCATCGGAAGCAGGCCCCCGTACTGGTAGGTGGTCACTTGCTCGGGGTGGAGTACGCAGGGCTCGGGCACGTATGCGTCGTAGCCGACCACCTCGGGCTCCGGCTGCCGGGTGATCGGATCCGTCACCTCCTGGGAGCGCTGCCAGCGCAGGTCCACGTGCATTCCGTAGCCGGTCTCACCGTGTCGGTCGAAGGGGCACCAGAACAGCTGGAGGAGGTCGCAGCCGTCCGGCCCGGCCGGAAGATCGGGGATGTCCCTGCGATGGAACTGGGCCACGCCGAGCAGGGGGATCGGCTCGGTGTCCTCCAGCCCCGCCACCTCGTATTCGTCCCGGAGCGCGCACAGCAGCTCCTGCTTCTCCTCGCCGACCGGGCTGCCGCCACCGCGCAGCCAGAACTCGCCGAGGAAGCGCTCGAGCCGGATGTCCTGCGGGCGCCGACCCCGGTCACGCGGGTGGGGCTGCGAGCACACCGGCCACGGTGCGTCCGCGGGCCAGAGCAGCGGCCCGCCCACATGACTGTCCGTCACGTCCGGCTCGCCCGGCCGCGGATGGAGCCGGGTGGTCGTGCCGCGATGGGCGGCCAGAGCGGGAAAGAGGACTTCGGGGTCGAACGGACGCGGTGGTGTGGTGCGGGCCATGGTCACGACCCTACGGGCCGACTGCCCCGGGCCCGCGAACCCGGCACACGGAACCCGTGGCCGCCCGGCCGCTTCAGCCGTTCGCGCGGTGCCAGGGGATCTCGGCCCACACCTGTTTGCCGCCGCTGAGCGGCACCGAGCCCCAGGCCATCGTCGTCGCTTCGACGATGAGCAACCCTCGACCGCCGGTCGACTCCCAGCTCACCCACACCGGTTTGACGGGGCTGCGCGGCGACGCGTCGTTCACCGCGATCCGCAGCCGGTCCGCCGACAGGGTCAGGTCCATCCCCACCTCGCCCTGCGTGTGCGCGATGGCGTTGGTGACCAGCTCGGACACGACCAGCAGGGCCGCGTCGAGTTCCTCCTCCACTCCCCAGGACCGCAGGGTGCGCGCGGTGAAGCGGCGTGCGTGCAGGACCGCGTTGGGCAGCCGCCACACCGTCCAGTGGCCGCGCATCGGCCGGCCCCGCGTGCCGTCGTAGCGCAGCAGCAACAACGCCACGTCGTCGTCGCGACGGCCCACACCGAAGACCAGCTCGTCGGCGACCCCTCCGGGATCGACCGGGTCGGCCGCGGCGAGCACATCGCGCACCCGCCGCATGCCCTCCTCCAGCGGCAGCCTGGCGGACTCGACCAGGCCGTCCGTCAGCAGGACGAGCACGGTGCCGGGGACCAGCCCCGCCTCGGTCATGGGGAATTCGGCTTCCGCGAGCACGCCCAGGGGAGGTCCGCCCTCGACCGCCATCTCCTCGGTGACGCCGTCGGGACGGCGCAGTATCGGCGGCAGATGGCCGGCCCGTACGACCCTGGCGATGCCCTCCTCCATGTCCAGGTCCACGTACGTGCAGGTGGCGAAGAGATCGGTCTCCATGCCGACGAGCAGGCGGTTGGCCCGCGCGACCACCACATCGGGCGGGTGGCCCTCCACCGCGTAGGCCCTGACCGCCGTGCGCATCTGGCCCATGATGGTGGCGGCTCCCGCGCTGTGCCCCTGCACGTCCCCGATGACGAACGCCACGTGCCCCTCACCGAGCGGAATGACGTCGTACCAGTCGCCGCCGACCTCGAGTCCCGCCGTCGCGGGCAGGTAGCGGGCGACGGCGACACCGCCCGGCAGCTCCGGGAGCTTGCGGGGCAGCAGACTGCGCTGGAGCATGGTGGCGAGTTCGTGGCCCGCGTCCAGTGCGTGGGCGCGCACCAGGGCCTGCCCCACCAGCCCCGCGGTCGCGGTCAGCAGCGACCGCTCCTCCGGTCCGAACCGGTGCTCCCCGTCCCACCCGACCAGGCACAACCCGACGATCCTGCCTTCGGCCGGAAGGGGCAGCACGGCGAGGCCGCCGGGCCCGACGCCCAGGAGTCCGGGTTCGAGATCCGCGCCCGGCGGCCACAGGCCCATGTGCCCGCCGCGCAGCGCGCCCTCCAGGGTGGGGAGGTCGCTGAGGGACACGTCGGGCCACACGGACCGCCATTCCGCGCGCCAGACCTCGGGCCAGGCATCGGGCTCCGGAGGGTCGAGGGCGGTGACGATGAGCCGCTCGGGTTCCAGTTCGCCGACCGCGACCCGGGAGGCGCCGAGCGGCTCTCGCAGGGCGGCGGCCGCCAGCCGGCTGACCTCTCGGATGGTCGCCGCTCCCGCCAGCGTGGCCGACAGCCGCTGTACGAGGGAGACCTCGTCGGCGCTGGGGCGCAGATACGTGGCGTCGGCCACCACGCCGAGGACGCGCTGGGGTGTGCCGGAGGAGTCCACCTCGACGCGGCAGCGCAGCCCCAGCCAGCGCAGCTCGCCGTTCGGGCGGCGGATGCGGAACGCCAGCTGCTGGCCGGCGGCGACCAGCCGGTCCGGCTCCACGACCGCCATCAGTGCGGGCATGTCGTCGGGGACGGCGCAGGCCAGCAGGGTCTCCACCTGTCCGTCGAACTGCTCGGGAGCCAGACCGAGGAGTTCGAGCACGTGGGCGTGGGCCTCCATGCGGCCGGTGCTCAGTTCCAGGATGAACGCGCCGCCTTGGTGGGGCACCAGGGACTGGCCCAGATGTGCCTGCGGGGCCTTGCGTCCGGCGAAGCGAGCGGCGACCGATTCGAGTCCAGCCGCCACCTGATCGGCGTAGAGCTCCAGAAGGCTGCGGTCGTCGGCGCTGAAGCCGTCCCCGACGTCGCCGGCGACGATCAGGCACCCGAGTTCCTGGTCGCCGTGCCCCAGCGGCAGCGCGCCGAGCGAGATCCTGGCCGGCGAGTCGGGGTCGCCGTCCCGGATCCGGGTGGGGAAATGGTGGGGATCGTCCTCGATGAACGTGGCGAGTTCCTTGGGAGTCAGCCACAGGGGGCGGCCGTCGCGGAAGGCGTTGGCGGCGGGCGAATGGCTGGCCACGGCGAGGATCGCGGGCAGGCCGTAGAGGACCTCGCGGTTTCCGGTCAGCTCGGCCAGATGGAGTTCCCTGGCCTGGTCGGCGACCACATAGACAGCGGCCAGCTCTGCCCCGCAGAACGCAAAGCGACGCCTGCTCACCGTCCGTATCGCCTCCTCCCGAGGAGCCTGACCGCCCCCTCCCATGCTGTCGCGACCGGGACCATTCGGGCGAGTCGGAACGCAGGCGAAGGGCCCGGCGCCGCCCACGCTGCGTGAGCGGGTCGTGACGGACAGGCGCGCCGGGCCCTCCGGGGGACCCGCTCTCGTCGGCTGCTCCGCCCGGGCGGTCAACGACGTCGCCACTCCTCGGCCAGCAGGCGGTAGGAGCGGACCCGGTCCGCGTGGTCGTGCGTGATGGTGGTGATCAGCAGCTCGTCGGCCCCGGTGGCCTCCTGGAGCCGCTCCAGGTGATCGGCGACGGTCCGCGGCGAGCCGACGAACTGGGTGTCCACCCGGTCGGCGACGAGTTCCCGGTCCGCCTCCGTCCAGGGCAGGGCGCGCGCCTCGGCGGGCGTGGGGAAGGGGATGGCGCCCTCGGCGGTACGGATGCTGCGCACCCACGGCGCGTATCCGGTGGCCAGTTCGCGGGCGGTCGCGTCGTCCTCGGCGACGACGACGTCGGCGGACACCGTCAGGTACGGCCGGTCCAGCTCGGCGGAGGGCTTGAAGGCGGCCCGGTAGCCCTCGGCCGCCTCCAGCACCGATGCGGGGCTGACGTGGTAGTTGGCCGCGAACCGCAGGCCGTTGCGGCCGGCGGTCTCCGCGCTGACTCCGCCGCTGCTGCCCAGGATCCACACCTGCACGTCGGCCCCCTCGCCGGGCACGGCACGAGCCTCCACCCCTTCCGGGGAGCGGTAGTCGCCCCGCAGCAGCGCGAGGACGTCGTCGATCTGCTCGGCGTAGTCCTGCGGCTGGGCACCGGGCAGGTTCAGCAGCCGCTGCTGGAGCGCGACCCGCGGATGGCCCAGCAGGTGCGCGAAGGAGAACCGGGCCGGGATGCGGAGCCCGTTCGGGGTGTACCCCTCGAAGGGAGGGTCCTGCGAAGCTCCCGGCTGCGGCCGGCCGGGCGAGCGGCCCAGGCCCAGGTCGAGGCGCCCGGGGTGCAGCGCGTCGATCAGGCCGAACTCCTCGACCGTGGACAGGGCGGTGCGGTGCCCGAGCTGGACGGCGCCGGAGCCGAGCCGGATGGTCGAGGTCGCGGAGGCGGTCAGCGCGAGCACGACCGCCGGGGAGGTCCCGGCCACTCCCGGATTGAGGTGGTGCTCGGCGAACCAGTAGCGGGCGTAGCCGAAGGCCTCCGTCTGCCGGGCGAGGTCGATGCTGCGCTGCAGGGCCTCGGCGGCGGTGGAGCCGGACGGGACCGGGACGAGGTCGAGGACCCCGAGGGGTGTGCCGGACATGGCCGGGCTCCTTACAGGTCGGGGAAGGAAGGGTCGGGGATCTCGCGGCGCAGCACCGGGGCGATCTGCGACTGGAAGAGTTCGAGGGAGGCCCGGTGCTCCGCGGGGGTGAGCCCGCCCGGCTCCGCCTGGACGTGCAGGGCCGTGTGGCCGAAGGCCTCGTGGTAGCGGTGGACCTTCTCGATCACCTGCTGGGGGCTGCCGATCAGCGCCGAGCTCCGCTCGACGAAGTCCTCCAGCGTCGGGAAGACGGGAGCCAGGCCCTGCTGCTCGTGGAAGGCGAGGTAGCGGGCGAACGCCGGCCGGTACGCCGCCACCGCCTGCTGCGAGGTGGGGGCCGCGTGGTAGCCGGCCGAGCCCGCGCCGACGACGGCGTGCGCCGGATCGTGCCCGTAGTGCTCCCAGCGCTCCCGGTAGTGGCGGATCAGCGCGGCGTACGGACCGATCGGGTGGGTGACGTTCGCCGAGAAGAGCGGGTCTCCGTAGCGCGCCGCGAGATCGACGGACTCCCGGCTGGTCGCACTGCCGTGCCAGACCCGCAGGGCCGGCTGGAAGGGCCGCGGCAGCACCTCGGCGCCGGAGAGCGAGGGGCGGAAGCGCGGGTCGGCGCTGACCTTGTCCTCGCGCCAGATCCGCCGGAACAGCTCGTAGCCCTCGGCGTTGCGCTCCCACTGGTCCTCGGGGGTCACGTGGAACAGCTCCCGCTGGGCCGTGCCGTTGCCCTTGCCGATCATGAGTTCCAGGCGGCCGTCGGAGAGGTGGTCGAGCGTCGCGTAGTCCTCGTACGCACGCACCGGGTCCAGCAGGCTCAGGGTGGTCACGGCGGTGAACAGCCGGATCCGGCGGGTCAGTGCGGCGATGTGGCTGAGGACCACGGGGGGCGAGGACGACAGGAAGGGCCGCTCGTGGCGCTCGCCGACCCCGAAGCCGTCGAAGCCGAGCTCCTCCGCGAGCAGCGCGGCGTCGACCACCTCGCGGAACCGCTCGCGGGTGGGTGTGGGGTCGCCCGTCACCGGATCCGCGGAGTCCGTGATCAGGGTGATGGTCAGGAACTTCATGAGCTTGCTGCCTGCCGGTCGGAGACGGCCTCCGGCACCGCGAGCCCGAGGTGGTCGCGCAGGGTGGTGCCCGCGTACTCGGTGCGGAAGGCGCCCCGCTCCTGCAGGAGCGGGACCACGGTGTCGGCGAAGACGTCCAGGCCGCCCGGTGTGATGTGGGGGACCAGGATGAAGCCGTCGGCCGCGTCCGCCTGCACCAGCGTGTTGATCTGGTCGGCGACGGTGGCTGCGGAGCCGACGAAGGTCTGGTCGGCGGTGGTGGAGATGACGAGCTCGCGGATCGACAGGTTCTTGGCCTCGGCGAGCGCTCGCCACTGCCGGGCGGTGGCGAGCGGGTCCCGGAACTCGCGGACGCTCGCGCGCCCGAGGGCGATGGTGTTCTCCCCGACCTCCGGGTCGACCGCGGGCAGCGGGCCGTCCGGGTCGTAGCCCGACAGGTCCCGGTTCCAGACGTGTTCCAGGAACTTGATCGCGGTCTGCCCGCTCACCTGGAGGCGGCGCACCTCGTGGGCCGCCTCGCGGGCCTCGGCGTCGGTGTCGCCGAGGACGAAGGTGGCCGCGGGCAGGATCTTCAGCTCGTCGTGGCTGCGCCCGTACGCGGCCAGCCGGCCCTTGACGTCGGCGTAGAACTCCCGGCCCGCGTCGAGGGTTCCGTACCGGCCGAAGATCGCGTCGGCACTGGAGGCGGCGAACTCGCGGCCCTCGTCGGAGTCACCCGCCTGGAAGATCACCGGCCGGCCCTGCGGGCTGCGCGGCACGTTGAAGCGGCCCTCGATGTCGAAGTGCTGCCCCTGGTGGGCGAAGGCCCCGGCCCGCGCGTCCCGCAGGAAGGCGCCCGACCCGGCGTCGGCGAGGATCTCGGAGCCGTCCCACGAGTCGAACAGCTCGGTCGCGGTGACCAGGAACTCCTTGGCCCGGCTGTAGCGCTCCTCGCGCGGCAGGAACCCGCCGCGCCGGAAGTTCTCGCCGGTGAAGGCGTCCCAGGAGGTGACCACGTTCCAGGCGGCCCGGCCCTCGGACAGGTGGTCGAGGGAGGCGAACTGGCGGGCCACTTCGTAGGGCTCGTTGAAGGTGGAATTGATCGTGCCGGTCAGGCCCAGGCGTTCGGTGACCGCTGCCAGGGCGGCGAGCACCGTAAAGGTGTCGGGACGGCCGACCACGTCCAAGTCGTATAACTTCCCGCCCTGTTCGCGCAGCCTCAGCCCCTCGGCGAGGAAGAGGAAGTCGAACTTGGCGCGTTCGGCGGTCCGCGCGAAGTGGACGAAGGAGTCGAAGTCGATGTGGCTTCCGGCCGCCGGGTCGCTCCACACGGTCGTGTTGTTGACGCCGGGGAAGTGGGCTGCGAGATGGATCTGCTTGAGCTGCTTGCTGCTCATGAGGGGGCCTTCCGGTCCGGGATCAGGCGGCGGGGTGGGCTGCGTAGCGGCCGGCCGGGCGCTCCAGGCCCAGCAGGCCGCGCAGGGTGTCCGCCTCGTACGCGCGGCGGAAGATCCCGCGCCGCTGGAGCTCCGGCACCAGCCCCCGGGTGATCGCGGGCAGGTCGTGGGCGTGCGTGCCCGGCCGCAGGAGGAAGCCCGACAGGCCGGCCGTCCGCCAGTCCTGCAGCAGGTCCGCCAGCTGCGCGGAGGTCCCGGTGAAGACCGACGTGTCACTGCCGTACGGGGCGCCCGCGAGGGCGTCGAGGCGTTCCTTGCGCGCGCCTGCGGCCGGGGCGTCCTCGTCCAGGAACACGGTGAGGTCCGCGAAGAGGTGCAGCGGCTGCGCCGCGAGCCCTGCGTGTTCCCGGGCCTGCCGGATCTGCGTGACCGCCGCGCGGGCCCCGTCGGCGTCGCGCGCGGCGACGTACCCGAGGTCCGTGGACCGGGCGATGAGGCCGTACGCAGCGCTGACCTCGCCCTGCGCGCCGGCGGTGCCCGCCGCGGTGATGAGGGGTTGCCCCTGCGGCGGGCGGGGGGTGATCGACGGCCCCCTGACGCTGAAGTGGCGGCCCTCGAAGTCGATGTGGTGCAGCTTGTCGCGGTCGACGAACCGGCCGGTGGCCACGTCCCGGATCTCGGCGTCGTCGTCCCAGCTGTCCCACAGCCGCCGGATCACTTCGATGTGGTCGGTGGCCTCCTCATGGGACTCCGCTTCGGGGAGCGGGACCGCACGACGTCCGAAGTGCCGGGCTTCGTGGGCCAGTTGCGACACCTGGATGTGCAGGCCCGCACGCCCGCGGCTGACGTGGTCCAGCGTGGCGACCGCCTTGGATATGTGGAACGGCTCGGTGTGGGTGGCGGTCACCGTCGGCACCAGTCCGATGTGCCGCGTCAGCGGTGCGACCCGGGCGGCGGTGAGTACCGCGTCGAGCCGCCCGCGGACCTGGTCCGTGCGTCCGTCGGGACCGTCCGCCGAGGACGACTGGAGGGCGAGGGAATCCTCGAAGGTGACGAAGTCGAGCAGCCCGGCTTCGGCCTCGGCCACGGCATCGGCCCAGTAACGGGCCGTGAAGAGTTCACCGGGCCGGGCGCCCGGCTCGCGCCAGGCGGCGGGGTGCCGGCCCGCACCGTCGAGCGCGACGGCGAGGTGCAGCGGTTCGGAAGGTGCTGATGTGAATGCCGGTGCGAATGCGGATGCGGGCGGGGATGAGGGCACGTCGAATTACGCCTTCCTGACCGGCCGGGCGAAAAGGAGGCCGATGCGCGTCGCGAATATGAGGGCGTACGAGAGGGCGGGGAAGAGGCCCGTCACCAATTTCTCCTCGAAACGCTATGCCTCATAGCGGTGCCCTACAAGGACCTGCATATTAAGAGAAGTTGGCAGCGGTGTTGCCGGGCGGGCAGACCGCCGTGAAGGACGGGCGGCGGCGCAGGGTGAAGCCGATCGACTCGTACAGGCGGATCGCCGTCGCGTTGCTCGCGGCGGTGTGGAGGAACGGGGCGTCGCCGCGCTCCCGGATGCCCGCGGCGACGGCGCGGACCAGCCGGGTCGCCAGCCCGGTGCCCCGGTGGTCGGGGTGCGTGCACACCGCGCTTTCGATGAAATGAATCGGCTACTGGTGGTCGGGTACGTACCTGTAGCCGACGCGGCGCACGGTGGAGATGCGGCCCCGGTGGGCGGGACCGAGCTTGCGGCGCAGCCGGGCCACGTGGACATCGACCGTACGGCCGTCGCCGAAGTGCCCGTGGCCCCAGATGCCCGAGATGAGGGCATCGCGTGTGTGCACGGTGTACGGATGGGTCACGAGGTGGTCCAGGAGGTCGAACTCCAGGTAGGTGAGGTCCAGTTCGCGCCCGTCGACCTCGGCCAGCCGACGTGCGCGGTCGACCCGGATGGCATCGCCGTGCGGGACGGGGCCGGGGTGTGAGGCCGGGTCCGGCTCGGGGGCCGGAGGCGTCCCGGGCTCGAGGGAACGGATCTCCGGGCGTATGCCGTGGGCTGTCATCACCGCCACCGGGTCGACGTTCGCCGGCAGGAAGACGAGGTAGGCGACGCGGCCGCCATCGGTCCCGTTGACGAGGACGGGCGGACGGTCTCCGACCAGTTGGAGGTGCGGGGCCGGGGAACGGCGGATGGCGGGTGCGGGAACGGCGGTGGTCACGATGAGCCCCTTCGGCTGCTCGGAGTCAGGTACGGATGCCGGGTGTTCGGCCACGACGGGGCAGGGGACTCCACGACGGATCCGGATGCGACCGGGAGAACCGGCGCGTCGCACGCGGCACGGGGACCCGTACGACTCAAAGGACCGGGGTCACGTAGGAAGCGCGACGCACAGAGGGAGGCAGCAGCCGGATGACCGGCGCGCGTCGAGGAAATGCCCTGGCGAAGAAACCCTAAACGGGTCGGCAGACCGCGCTGGCGACGCGACGGAAGTCAACGTGCCTGCGGCGTACGAGCAACGGCTGCGACGGGGACATGGCCACATCGTGAGGTGCACGGCGGGCCTGCGTCAATACTTCCCTACTGATTACATAGGAATAACCCACCAGCTGGCCGCCGACCTGCAGCGTCTTCCATCTCGAGATGGATCCGTCCACCATTCGGTCACGGTCTTGCCGGGAGGGCCGCTTCCGGCAAGTATCCCTATCAATCCGATGGGAAAGGTGGGGATTAGGTCGCCACCACCGGCGCTGACGCCACCCAACAACGTTCCGGAGTAGCCGACATGACCACCGCCACCCCCCAGGGCACCGCTGTCCGCCCCACCCCCGCACCCCGCAGCGGCGCCCGGGCCTGCCGGTGACGCCCGCGCCGAGGACACCGGGCACCACCGGCCGCCGACCCGTCGACGAGCAGCGCCGCGCCCTCCTGCGTACCGCCCGCGATGTGGCGGAGGACCTCGCGGCGGACGCCATCGTCCGCGATCAGGCGGGCAAGCCGCCGACCGACGAGACGGCCCGGCTGCGCGAGGCCGGCCTGCTGGCGTCCCTCACCCCGCCCGGGCCGGGCCGCGGGGCGGACTGGCGTACCGGATGCGCCGTCATACGGGAGATCGCCGTGGCCGACAGCTCTGTCGGCGACGTACTCGCCCGCCATTACGTACACGCCTGGAGCGGGCGCTTCTACGCGAGTGACCAGCACGCGACCGCCCTCGAAGAGGAGTCGGTGCGCGAGGGGTGGCTGTGGACCGGCGCTGTCCGCACTCCTCGGCCCGACGACGAAACCGACGGACCGGACCTCACACTGAGGCGGCACACCACCGGCCATCTGCTGAGCGGGCGCCGGGCCGTGGACACGGCGGTGGCGACAGCCGACCAGATCGTGGTCGACGCCGTCTGTGCCGCGAACGGTGACGTCCTGGTCGTACGGATCCCACCCGGCGCACGGGGCGTGACCGTCGAGCCCGCCCACGATCGCCTCGGGCAGCGCGTCGCCGGCGCGGGCGCGGTCGTCCTCGACCGGGTCACCGTCACGCCCGAGCAGGTGCTGGGCCGCCGGCCGCACGACGAGGAGTCGACCGCACCCTTCACCGCGCTCGCGGAGCCGGCGCTCCGGCTGGCACTGTGCCACGTCGGCCTCGGCATCGCCGAGGGCGCCCTCACCGAGGCGCGCGACCTCAACAGGGGCGGCCGCGCGCACCGGCTGCCCGGCGAGGACCCGGACCTCTTCCTGACGTACGGAGAACTCGCCTCTGCCGCCCAGACGGCCACCGCCGTCGTCGATCGGGCGACGGACGTGATGGCGCAGGCCCTCGAGACGGGCCCGCACCTCGATGCGGAGGGAGCCGCGGGCGTCGCCGCCCTGGTCGCCACGGCCGAGACCGTGACGGGGAAGGCCGCCCTGCGCATCACCGCCCGGGTGCTGGAACTCGCCGACGCGCCCGGCCTGGACCGGTTCTGGCGCAACGCCCGGGTCCTGACGGCCCACCGTCCCGTCGCGCACCGACTGCGCACCATCGGCGAGCACTACCTCAACGGCTCCCACCGCGCGGTGGCGTCCTTCCGCTGACGCACGGCACGGGCTCAGGTCGCGGACCTGGGCCCTGCCCCCCGGCTGCCGCGTACGCCTACCCGGCAGCCGGCCGCCACGCGTGGCGTACACCGGCCGCGGCCATGCCAGATAATGTCCGTATGCGCATCTCAGCCAGGGCGGACTATGCGGTACGTGCCGCGCTGCAGCTTGCCGCGTCACAGGAGGACGGGCCGGTGAAGGCGGAGGCCATCGCCGACGCCCAGGACATCCCGCACAAGTTCCTCGAGGGCATCCTCAACGACATGCGCCGAGGCGGTCTCGTGCTCAGCCAGCGGGGCGGCAACGGCGGCTACCGGCTGGCCAAGCCCGCCCGCTCCATCAGCATCGCGGATGTGATCCGCGTCGTGGACGGACCGCTCGTCTCGGTGCGCGGGGTCCGCCCGCCGGACCTGTCCTACACCGGCCCCGCCCAGGCGCTGCTCCCCTTGTGGATCGCACTGCGGGCCAACGTGCGCGAGATCCTCGACGGCGTGACGCTCGCCGACGTCGCGGCGTCCGACCTGCCCGCTGACGTGTCGGCACTGGCCGAGACTCCCGGGGCCTGGACCAACCCCTAACCCCTTCCCTACGCCCCACCTGCGCATTCTCAGATATCGAGATTCAAGCGTCCACCATGCGGTCAGCCCCTTGGGGCGCGCCTCCGCCTCTGCCAATATGCCTACCAACCAGGTGGGAAAACTAGGAATCCAGGGAGGCGGCCGTGCGAACACTGCACCGCGCAGGCCGGATGCTGCCCCTGACCTCCCGCCGGCACATCGACCTGGTCCGTACGTCCAGCGCCATCTGTCAGGCCGGCTGACACCCTTCGCCGGGCCTGGCTCCGCACGCAGGTCACCACCGGGCGCTGTCCCGCCCCGCCCTCCGTCGGCCGGCCTCACCGAGCGCGTGCCTTCGAGCGCGGGCGTCCGATGCCCGCCCCCGGCCTGCGACCGCGACCCCGCCGACCACGGCCGGGGGTCACTTCCGTACGTGCCGATGGCTTCACGCCGCCCCGACTCCGTCCCCGTACCTCCCTGAACACCATCCCGTGAAAGGACACCTCCGTGTCTGCCGCAAGACCGCTCACCGCCCTGCGCGCCCTCGCCGTCACCGCGACCCTTCCCCTCCTGCTCACCGCCTGCGGCTACGGCTCCGAGGCCAAGAAGGACGAGGGCGACAAGGCCGCCAACGCCGCGGCCACCGGCGGCAAGAAGCTGTCGGCCTCCGAGGTGCGGATC